>DAOMFB010000023.1:0-16644 GCA_035429585.1 Thermoanaerobaculia bacterium | reverse complement strand
TCCGGACGCTCGCGGCCGGACGGCCGGTCGCGGTCCTCGCGGACGAGACGCGGCCGTTCCTCCAGGGGGCGCGCCTGACGGCCTGGGAGCTGCAGCGGGACGGAATCCCGGTCACGCTCCTCCCCGACGTCGCCGCGGCGGCGACGCTGGCGTCGGGGCGCGTCCAGGCGGTCGTCGTCGGCGCCGACCGGATCGCTGCCAACGGCGACGTCGCGAACAAGGTCGGGACCTACGGCCTGGCCCTGGCCTGCCGGGCGCACGGCGTGCCGCTCGTCGTCGCCGCCCCGACGACGACCCTCGATCCCGCCTGTCCGGACGGCCGGTCGATCCCGATCGAGATCCGCGGCGGGGACGAGGTCCTTCTTCTCGGGACGCCCGCGGGGGAAACCGTCCGCCTCGCCCCGGAAGGGGTGCCGGCGCTCTACCCGGCCTTCGACGTCACGCCGGCCGCGCTCGTGGACGCCATCGTCACGGAGCGCGGCGTGAGCGAGCCGCCGCACGCCGCCGCTCTGAAGGCCCTCGCGACGTGACCCTCGTCCTCGGGATCGAGACGTCGTGCGACGAGACGTCGCTCGCCCTCGTCGGGGGGGACGGGCGCGTCCTCTCGTCCGTCGTCGCCTCGCAGGTGGAGGCCCACCGGCGGTTCGGCGGGGTCGTTCCGGAGATCGCCGCCCGGGCCCACCTGACGAACCTCCCGCCCCTCCTCGACCGGGCGCTGGAAGAGGGCCGGGCCTCCCTCCGGGACGTGACGCTCGTCGCCGCCACGGCCGGGCCCGGGCTCGTCGGGGCGCTCCTCGTGGGGCTCTCCGAGGCGAAGGGGCTCGCCGTCGGGCTCGGCGTCCCGTTCGTCCCCGTCCACCACATCGAGGCGCACTGCCTCTCCCCGTTCCTCGAACCGGGCGGCGGCGCGGCGCGGCCGGTGCCGGAGGACGTCGCGGCCCTCGTCGTGTCGGGAGGGCACACGCACTTCTACCGGTTCCGCGGCGGGCGGATCGCCCTCCGGGCCCGGACGCGCGACGACGCGGCCGGCGAGGCGTACGACAAGGTGGCGAAGATGGCGGGGCTCGGCTATCCCGGCGGGCCGGTCGTGGACCGGCTCGCCCGGGCCGGCCGGCCGGGCCAGCCGTTCGCCATCCCCCGCTTCTCCGACGGGTCGTTCGACTTCAGCTTCTCGGGGCTCAAGACGGCCGCCCGGGACCGGCTCCGCTCGCTCGGCCTCCGGCCCCAGACGGGCCTCCCGTCCGCCGTCCGGACGCTCGGGGAGGCCGAGGCCCCGCCCGCTCTCCGGGACCTGCTCGCGGACTTCCAGGAGGCCGTCGTGGCCCAGCTCCTCGACCGGCTCTCCCGCGTCCTTTCCGACGATCCCTTCGGCCTCCTGACGGTCTCGGGCGGCGTCGCCGCGAACTCGCTCCTCCGGGAGCGCCGCGCCCTCTGGGGGCGGACCGGCGGGGTGGAAGTCCTCCTGCCGCACCTCTCGCTGACCGGCGACAACGCGGCCATGGTCGCGCACGCCGGGCTCGTCCGGTTCCGGGCCGGACGGACGGGCGAGGGGATCGCCGCCGTCGCCCGCTCCCGCTGGCCGCTCGAGTCGCTAGAATGACGCCCCCGCGCCGCCCGCGCCGACGGGCCGCGCGCCGCCCCCCATGACCGACCCCGCGCACCTCCGCAACTTCTCGATCGTCGCCCACATCGACCACGGGAAGACGACGCTCTCGGACCGGATCCTCGAGATCACCGGGGCGCTCTCGGCCCGCGAGATGCACGAGCAGGTGCTGGACGACAACCCGATCGAGAAGGAGCGGGGGATCACGATCAAGGCGCGCTCCGTGACGCTGAAGTACCGGTCCGTGGACGGCGACGACTACGTCCTGAACCTGATCGACACGCCGGGACACGTCGACTTCACGTACGAGGTGTCCCGGTCGCTCGCCGCGTGCGAGGGGGCGGTCCTCGTCGTCGACGCGACG
Source organism: Thermoanaerobaculia bacterium (assembly GCA_035429585.1). GTDB lineage: Bacteria > Acidobacteriota > Thermoanaerobaculia > UBA5066 > UBA5066 > DAOMFB01. The sequence continues at coordinate 14,677 of DAOMFB010000023.1, read as the reverse complement.
CAGGGGGTCGAGGCGCAGACGCTCGCCAACGCCTACCTCGCGATCCACAACGACCTGACGATCGTCCCCTGCATCAACAAGGTCGACCTCCCTTCGGCCGTCCCCGAGATGGCGCGCGAGCAGATCGAGGAGGTCCTGGGCCTCCCGGCGAAGCACGCGGTCCTCACCTCGGGGAAGGTGGGGACCGGCGTGAGGGACCTCCTCGAGGAGATCGTCCACCTCGTCCCGCCCCCCACGGGGGACCCCGCCGCCCCGCTCAAGGCGCTCCTCTTCGACTCCTGGTTCGACGTCTACCGCGGCGTCACCTGCCTCGTCCGGGTCCGGGACGGCGCGATCCGGCCCGGGATGCGGATCCGGATGCTGGGGGCGGGCCTCGTCTTCGAGGTGCAGGAGGTCGGGATCTTCACGCCGAAGCCCGAGGTCGTCCCCGAGCTCTCGGTCGGCGAGGTCGGATACGTCATCGCCGGGATCAAGGACCTCCACGCCACGAAGATCGGCGACACGATGACCGAGGCCGACCGCCCGGCCGCGGAGGCGCTGCCCGGCTTCCAGGACGTCAAGCCGATGGTCTTCGCCTCGATCTTCCCGACCGAGACGGACGCCTACGAGAACCTCCGCGACGCCATGGAGAAGCTCCGGCTGAACGACGCCTCCTTCACGTTCGAGCCGGAGTCGTCCACGGCCCTCGGCTTCGGCTTCCGGTGCGGCTACCTCGGCCTCCTCCACATGGAGATCGTCCAGGAGCGGCTCGAGCGGGAGTTCAACCTCTCGCTCGTCACGACCGCGCCGTCGGTGCCGTACCGCGTCCAGACGACGCGCGGCGAGACGCTCGAGATCTCGAACCCGGTGAAGCTCCCCGAGCCGCAGTACATCGAGGAGATCCGGGAGCCCTACATTCTCGCGACGATCATCACGAAGGACGAGTTCCTCGGGGGCCTCCTCGCGCTCGCCGAGGAGCGTCGGGGGACGCAGGTCTCGCTCGAGTACGCCGGGACCGACCGCGCCGTCCTGAAGTACGAGTTTCCCCTCAACGAGGTCGTCCTCGACTTCTACGACAAGCTCAAGTCGATCTCCCGCGGCTACGCCTCCTTCGACTACCAGCTGATCGACTACCGCCCCGGCGACCTCGTGAAGCTCGACATCCTGATCAACGGCGACGCGGTCGACGCGCTCGCCTTCATCGTCCACCGCGACAAGGTGGCGGCGAAGGGCCGGGCGCTCTGCGAGAAGATGAAGGAGATGATCCCGCAGCAGATGTTCGAGGTCGTCATCCAGGCGGCCGTCGGCGCGAAGATCATCGCCCGCCAGACGGTCAAGGCGCTCCGGAAGAACGTCCTCGCCAAGTGCTACGGCGGCGACATCACCCGCAAGCGGAAGCTTCTGGAGAAGCAGAAGGAAGGGAAGAAGCGGATGAAGAAGGTCGGCCGCGTCGAGCTTCCGCAGGAGGCCTTCCTCGCCGTCCTGAAGGTGGACTGATGGCGGGCGGGGCGGCGCGGCGTCCCTCGCTGGCCGCCGAGGCGGGCGCCTACGCCGAGGCGATGCTCGCCGCGGTCCTCGTCGCCCTCTTCTTCCGGACCTGGGTCGTCGAGGCGTTCAACATCCCGAGCGGCTCGATGGAGCCGGGGCTGCTGCCGGGGGACCACATCGTCGTGAACAAGTTCCTCTACGGCCGCTCCGCGGGACCGTGGGGACGGCTCCTTCCCGGCCGGGAGGCGGCGCGGGGGGACGTGGTCGTCTTCCGGTCGCCCGCGGAGCCGGCGCGGGACCTGGTGAAGCGGTTCGTCGGCCTCCCCGGCGAGACCGTCGAGATCGCGGCGAAGCGCCTCGTCGTGGACGGGTCCGTCCGTGAGGAGCCGTACGCCGTCCACCGCGATCCCGACGTCCTGCCGAAGAGCCCCGACGTCCCGAAGTTCCTGGCGACCCGCGACCACTTCGGTCCGGTCCGCCTCGGGGCGGGGGAGTTCCTCGCGCTGGGGGACAACCGGGACGACTCGCAGGACTCCCGGGTCTTCGGGCCGGTTCCCCCCGGCCTCCTGAAGGGCCCCGCGGTCCTCGTCTACTGGTCCTTCGAGGCGGGCGCGGCCGGGGAGGTCCGGGGGCGCGGCGCCGGGCTGCGCCGGTTCCTGGACAACGCGCTACACTTTTTCGAGCGGACGCGGTGGGCCCGGACGGGGCGGCCCGTCCGGTAGGTCCGGGTCCGACGCGGATCCGCGGAGGAGTTCTCATGCGGGAGCAGGCACGGCGGCACCAGCGGGGCGAAGGGATGTTCGGCCTACTCGTCGGCCTCGCCGTCCTCTTCGTCGCGGTGACGGCCGGCGTCAAGATCATCCCCCTGCACATCCACGGCGCGGAGATCCTCGACGCGATGAACGAAGCGGCCAACTTCGGCGGCCTGAAGCCCCCCGAGAAGCTCCAGCAGGACATCCTCTCCCGGGCGGAGGACGCCCGCGTCCCCCTGAAGCTCCAGAACATCACCATCGTCCGCAACGGGCCCTACATCGTCGTCCAGGTGAAGTACGAGGAGACCGCGGACATCTTCGGCTACAAGTACGTCTACAACTTCGACAAGAAGGTCGAGAAGCTGGTGTTCTGAAATGGACCGGGTTGAACCCGATGGCCGGGTTCCCCCGGAACCCCCCTCCGCGCCCGAGGCGATGCACGGATGACGCGCCGCGACGAGAACAGTGACTCCGCCCCTCACGCGGAAGTCCGGTTGGACGTCTTCCTCGACGTGGCGTGCCTCTTTCCGACCCGTTCGCAGGCGGCGGCCGCGTGCAAGGGCGGGAAGGTCGACGTGAACGGCCACGCCGCGCCCCCGCACAAGCTCGTCCGGGCGGGCGACACGCTCGCCGTCACGACGCCGTCCGGCCGCCGGACCTTCGTGATCCGCGCCGTCGCCGCACGGCACGTGCCGAAGGAGGTCGCCCGGACGCTGCGCGAGGAGACGACGCCGCCCCCGTCGCCCGAAGTCCTCGAAGCGCGGCGCCTCGAGCGGCTTCTCGCGCCACGCCGCGACGCGGGGGCGGGCCGCCCCTCGAAGCGGGACCGCCGGGAGCGGGAGAGGCTTCGGGGGTGGTGACGCGCCGCCGCGCGCGCCCGCCGTACCTTCCCCCGCTGCGCCCGTACGAGGTCCTCGCGGCGCTCCACGTCGCCGCCGTCTTCCTGCTGATCCGGTGGGTCGCTCTCTTCGACGTCTCCTTCGGGCGGACGCTCGCGGACGAGATCCCCTTCGCGCTCAGCCTCGGCGGCCTGACGGGCGCCGGCTTTCTCCTCCGGGCGCTGCTCGTCGCCCGGCGGGACGGGGCGGCGCGGGCGGGGCGGCTGCTCCGGGCCGGGACCCGGCCGACGGTCCTCGTCGACGCGGCCCGGTTCGTCCTCTTCACGGTGCTCGCGGCGCACGGCTACACGTGGCTGAAGATCTTCCTGCCGCTCCTGAACCCGGCGCTCCACGACGCGGCCCTCGCCCGCCTGGACGCCGCCGTCCACTTCGGCCTGAACGTGAACCGCCTCGCCATCGAGCTCCTCCCCGTCCCGGGGCTCTGGCGGTTCATCGACGGCTACTACATGCTTTTCCTCGCGACGATCCTCGGCGGGCTCGGGTGGTTCGCCTCGACCCTCTCGCTCGCGGAGCGGGCCCGCTTCGCCACGGGCTTCGCGGTCCTCTGGATCTCGGGGGCGTGGTTCTACCTCGCCGTGCCGAGCCTCGGGCCCTGTTACGCCTTCCCGGAGGACTACGCGAGCGTCCGGGAGTCCCTTCCGATCCAGACGGCCACGCAGGAGACGCTCCTGCGTCACTACCGGACCGTCCGGGGCCTGCGGGAGCGGGGCGCGGAGGGAATGGTCGTCAGCCCCGTTCTCGGCGTGGCCGCCATGCCGAGCCTCCACGTGGCCGGGCAGGCGTTCTACGCGTTCTTCGCCCGGCGGCGGAGCCGCCCGCTCTTCGTCTTCTTCGCGGCGGCGACCGCGTTGACGTTCTACGGGTCGCTCGTCACGGGGTGGCACTACGCCGTGGACGGCTACGCCGGGCTGCTCCTCGGATGGCTCTGCGCCCGGATCGCCGGCCGGGGAACGCCGGGGCGGCGTCCGGCGCCGACGGGATGAGATTCCGCCGGTTCCGCCCGCGGCTCTACGAGCTCCTCGTCGCCGCGAACGTCCTCGCGGTTCTCGGGGTGCTCCGGGCGGTCGGCGGCCTGCGGTCGATCCCGTGGGAGCTTCTGGCCGGCCTCCGGGTCTTCCTCGCGCCGACCGCGGCCTTCGTCGCCGCGGCGATCGCGGGGCGCGCCCTCGCCGTCGCCCTCCGGGACGGCGGCGGGCGGAGCCGCCGCTTCCTCGCCGCGACCCTCCGCCCCGCCTCCTCCCTCGACCTCGTCCGCCTTCTCGTCGTGGCGTCCCTCGTCTACTTCGGCCACGTCTGGCTGAAGATCCTGGTGCCGTTCCTCAACCCGCGCCTCCACGACGCGGCCCTCGCCCGGCTCGACGCCGCGCTCCACTTCGGCCTGAACCCGGGCCCCTTCGCCCTCGGCCTCTTTCCCTGGCCTCCCCTCTGGCGGGCGATGGATGTCTACTACGCCGGCTTCGTCCCGCTCACCCTGGCCGGCCTGGCCTGGTTCCTGACGGCGCCGTCGCGTCCCGACCGCGCCCGCTTCGCGGCGGGCTTCGCCCTCCTCTGGATCGCCGGGGCCTGGCTCTACGTCGCGTGCCCCGCGCTCGGCCCGTGCTACGTCTTCCCCGCCGACTGGGCCGAGGCGGGGCGGAGCCTTCCCCTCCAGGGCGGGATGCAGAAGCTCCTGATGGGCCACTACCGGGCCCTCCTGGCGGCCGCCGCGCGCCACGAGACGATGCGGGTCATGCCCCTCCTCGGCATCGGGGCGATGCCGAGCCTGCACGTGGCGGCGCACGCCTTCCTCGCGCTCTTCGCCCGGAAGCGGAGCCGGCCGCTCTTCGTCCTCTTCGCGGCGGCGACGGCGCTGACCTTCTACGGCTCGCTGGTCACCGGGTGGCACTACGCCGTGGACGGGTACGCCGGGCTCCTCCTCGCCTTTCTCTGCTGGCGGGCCGGGGAGCGACGGGGAACCCTCTAGCTGCTGTGGTCGTGGACGATCCGCCAGGCGCCCTTCGTCCGGAGGAGGAGGAGCGTGAAGGTCCCGTCGCGCGGCCCCGGAGACGCGGCGAGCTTCCAGCGGCCGAAGACGAGCGCGGCGTCCGTGCCGTTCGTCCATTTCAGCTCGATCTCCGTGAAGGTCAGCGCCGGGAGGGCTCCCGCCCCGCCGTACTTCGCCTCGTACCGGGCGAGGACCTCCTCCCAGCCGCGCGTCACCGTCGCCCCGGAGAGGAACGTCGTCGACGCGCTCCGGTCGTAGCCCGCCATGTAGCCGCGCAGGTCGCCCCGGTTCCACGCGGCCGCCTGCGCGTCGAGGAGGGCGCGGATCTCCGGCGGGACGCCGCCGTCCGCGCCCGGAGCGGTTCCGGTCGACGCGAGCAGGAGGAGCGCGAGGAGGGACATCTTCGGTCGTAACATGCGGCCGAGCTTATGCGCGTTCTCCTCTACACCGGAAAAGGGGGCGTCGGAAAGACGACGGTGGCGGCGGCCACCGGCCTGGCGCTGGCCGCGCGGGGGAAGCGGACGCTCGTCATGTCGGTGGACGCGGCGCACTCCCTCGCGGACGCGTTCGACCTTTCGGTCGGGCTCTCGGACCGGCACCGGGGGGAGCCGGTCCCCGTGGCGGAGAACCTCTGGATCCAGGAGGTGGACGTCACGGAGGAGATCGGCCGCCACTGGAAGGACATCGCGGGCTACATCACGACGCTCCTCGCCGTGACGGGCGTCGAGGAGGTCCTCGCCGAGGAGCTGGCCATCTTCCCGGGCATGGAGGAGGTCTCGGCCCTCCTCTACGTCAACCGTTACGCGCGCGAGAAGGCGTACGACGTCCTGATCCTGGACTGCGCCCCCACGGGCGAGTCGCTCCGCTTCGTCTCGCTCCCCCCGACGCTCGACTGGTACATGAAGAAGCTCTTCCGGATCCAGCGGTCGCTCCTGAAGGTCGCGCGTCCCGTCGCCCAGGGCGTCATGGACGTGCCGCTCCCCCCCGAGCGCTACTTCGACAACGTCCAGTCGCTGGCCGAGAAGCTGGACGGCGTCGACGCCCTCCTGAAGGACCCGAAGACGACGACGGTCCGTCTCGTGACGAACGCCGAGAAGATCGTCATCCGCGAGACCCAGCGGGCCTTCATGTACTTCGGCCTCTACGGCTTCACCGTGGACGCCGTCCTCGTCAATCGGCTCCTCCCCGACGACGTCGCGGATCCGTTCTTCGCGAAGTGGCGCCGGACCCAGCAGCAGTTCCTCGACGAGGCCCGGCGGTACTTCGACCCGGTCCCGATCTGGACGCTGCCGCTCCGCGACGACCAGGTCGTGGGACCGGACGCCCTCCGCCGGCTCGGACGGGACCTCTACGGCGAGCGGGACCCGGCCGCGTCGTACCGCGTCACGCCGCCGTACCGGTACGCCAAGGGCGCGAGCGGGTACGTCCTGACGCTGGAGCTGCCGTTCGTCGAGAAGGACGAGGTGGACCTCGCGGTCGCCTCGGGCGACCTCATCCTCCGGATCGGCAACGTCCGACACCACGTCCCGATCCCGCGCACGCTCTCCGGCACCTCGCCGTCGGCGGCGCGGGTGGAGAACGGGAAGCTGACCGTCCGCTTCGGACGGACGAAGACCGAAGCCCCTCCGCGCGAGGGGGGAAGAAGAGAGAGAGCCCGATGAGCGACGCGAGAGAGCGCCGGACGCCGAAGCCGAAGGCGCGTTCCCGGAAAGCGAAGGAGCCGGCCGACGCCGTCGAGCGGGACTTCGGTCCGGGGCCCGTCGACGAGCCGCCGCCCGCGGATCCGGCCCCGCCCCCGTCCGCCCCGTCCGGACCGCTCCCCGGCCTCGCCTGCGGCGGGGAGAACTGCCTTCTCCGGCCCGCCGCCGACCTCGTCGGGAAGTTCGCTCTCTCGCTCGCCGGGCGGGCCGCGCTCGGGCGCGCGGCCGGGTCCGGCCTCGAGCTGCTCAAGGCGCTCCGCGACTTCCTCGACGAGGAGATCGCCCTGGCGGAGCGGGCGGCGGGGAAGGGCCCGGAGGCCGCGCCCCGGTACACGAAGATCGACGTGGAGTAGCCGCCGGGCGCCCGCTCCTTGACGGAGCGGGGGCACGGAACCAGATTACCGTGGGGGGATGCGCCGGGAGGAGGCCACATGAGCAAGGAAGCATTCCGGGAGTTCCTCAGGAAGATCCGGCAGGACGCCGGCCTCCAGAAGGAGATTCGCGCGCGATTCGGGGACGCGGTCTCGGCCGTTCCGGTCGGGGAGCTTGCGCAGTTCGCCGCAGGGAAGGGCTACACGTTCACCGTCGAGGAGCTGTCGGGCGAGCTGAGCGATGACCAGCTGGGCGCGGTGAGCGGAGGCGTCGGCGGCGCCGGGATGATCTTCCCGAAGGTGGAAGGGGTCGGGATGACCCAGAAGTACTTCGTTCCCCTCGCGCCCCTCCTCGACAAGTTCTGACGGACCGGCGAAGGCCGCGCGGCGAGGCGTGGGCGATCCCTCGGCGGGAGCCCGGACGAGTCCGATGGGTGTGACGGTGCCGGGCTTCGTCTCGCGGGCGACGCGGGACGCGGTACGCGAGCTCCTCGACGAGGCCGGATACCGCGAGGATCGGATCTGCCGCCTTCTGGATGCGCCCTCCCTCCCGGCGGCCATTCGGGCGGGACCTCTCGTCCTCGGGCACCGGACCGCGGGGGGCGCGCCGCTGAACGTCCTCGTCCGGCTCTTTCTTGGAGGGTTCGCGGTCTCCCGTCGCGAGCTGGTCGTCACCCTCGGGTCCGGAGCCGTCGCGGCGTTGGAAGAATCCCGCCTCTTCGAGCCGGCCGCGGCCGACCTCCGGCCGACCGTCGAGCTGAGCCCGATCGGGTCCCTGGTGATCGCCAGCGACCGGCGCGACCGCCACGCGCAGAAGGCGGCGGACTTCGTCCTCGGACCCGGGCCGGTCACCCGCCTCCTGGCCGACCTGACGATCCGGCGGCCCGCCGGGAGCACCCTCGACCTCTGCTGCGGCGCCGGCGTCCTGGGCCTCCTCGCGGCCGCCCACAGTGAACGGGTCGTTGCGACGGATCTGAGCCCCCGCGCGGTCGCCTTCGCGCGGTTCAACGCGGAACTGAACGGCGTCGGGAACGTCGAGACGGCGGAGGGGGACCTCTTCGCCCCCGTGAGGGGACGCCGCTTCGACCTGATCCTCTGCAATCCCCCCTACGTCATCTCGCCGGGCGCCACCTTCCTCTATCGCGACGGTGGCGGCGAGGTCTGCGAGCGGATCGCGCGCGAGGCCTCCGAGTACCTGACCGATCAGGGCTGTCTCGAGATGCTCTGCAACTGGCCCGAGGGGGCGGGAACGGACTGGCGCGAAGGCGTCCTGCGCTGGTTCGAGGGGACGGCGTGCGACGCCTGGGTCCTCCGCCACCAGTCGGTCGCCGCGCCGGAATACGCTGCGGGTTGGCTCGCTCAGGAGGCGGGCGACGGCTCCGTTTCCGCCGGGGAGTTCGCGGCGTGGACGGCGCATCTCGAGTCGCTCGGCGCGGACTCCGTCGGCGGCGGCCTCGTCGTGATGCGACCCGCGCGGGGGCGGACGCCGTGGCGGGAGGCGCGCGAATCCCCGCCGATCGCTCCGGGAGGGGCCGGGGACTCCATCGCACGGACCCTCGCGGCACGGGATCTCGCCGCCCGGAATCCCGCCGGGAGGGAGCTGCTCGAAGCCCGGCTCCGTCCCTCGCCCGACCTCGAGCTGGTCTTCCGGGACCGCCCGACGGGCGAGGGGTGGGACGGCGTCTCCCGCGACGTGCGTCTCACCCGCGGCCTCCGCTTCGCGGCCCGGCTCGACCCGGTGGCTGCGGCGCTCGTCGGCCTCCTCGACGGCCGGCGGACCGTGCGGGAGGCGGTGTCGGTCTTCGCCGGCCGCCACGGCGTTTCCCCGGAGCTCTTCCTCGACGACGCGCCGCGGGCCGTTCGGGAGCTCCTGCACCTCGGCCTCCTGATCCCGGACGGCGAGGCCTGAACCACGCCGGGGCCGAGACCGACCTTCCGGCCGCCGGCCGAGCGCCGACCCTGGCGGCGCGGCCGCGACCTTGACGGAGCCGGGAGACGGAGTCAGATTCCCCGGTGAGACGACGCGCGGTGCGGGAGGTACTCGATGCGCAGCCCGGTCGCTCTCCTGGTCGTCGTGCTCGGCCTGCTCCTTTCGGCAGGGCGGCTCGGCGCCGACACGCCCGCCACGCCCCCGGAACGCCCGTTCGGGATCGGACCCGTCGACCTCGCCGCACTTGCCGCGGCGCCTCCGGCGCCGGGGCCCGCCGATTCCGCGGCCTCGCTCCCGGCGCCGCCGGCGTCCCTCCGAAGCCTCCGGGAGAGCGTCGACCGCTTTCTCGAAAACGACGTGAAGGCGGCTGCCTCGGGCGCGCGGCTCCGGGAGTCGGGGGCGCGCTGGAACGCGGCGACGGGCGGCGCCGCCGGGCCGCGGTCGGCCGATCTCGTCCAGCGGACGGTCCAGGACGCCGTGTCGCCGCCGGCCTCGTGGGGAGGAGACGGCTGGGCGGGACTCCTCACGGCCCTCCTCCCGGCGTCGATCGCGGCCCTCTCCTTCAATCCCGCTCTCGGGGAGGCGCGGGCGTGCCTCTCCTTCCTGGACGGGTACGAGCGAAGGATCCGGGCGTTTCGCGACGGCCTGCCGGCCACGGAGGAGCCGGCGGGACCGGAGCTCCTCCTTCAGTGGAGGCGCCTCGAGGCGGAGCTCTCCGCGAACGCGACGTGCCGGGGGCGGGGTTCCCGGTAGGGCCTCCGTCCCCGGGGAGCCGTCAGCGCCCCTCGAGCGCCGCCGCGATCTCGGCGACGACGCCCCGGGCGGCCGCGACGCGGTCGGGGGCGCCGAGGATGGGACGTCCGACGACGAGAAGGTCGGCGCCGGCGCGGATCGCGTCGCCGGGCGTCGCGACGCGCTTCTGATCGCCGCTTTCGGCGCCGGCCGGACGGACGCCGGGGACGACGAGGAGGAAATCGCTCCCGCACGCGGCGCGGATCGCGGCGGTCTCCTCCGGCGAGCAGACGACGCCGTCGAGCCCCGAATTCCGCGCGAGGACGGCCAGCCGGAGGGCCGCCTCCCGCGGGGTGCCGGCGAGCCCGACGGCGGCGAGGGCGGCGGCGTCGAGCGACGTCAGGACGGTCACGGCGATCAGCGACGGGCGGGGGAGCCCGGCCTTCGCCGCGGCCACACGCGCCTCCTCGCCGAAGGCCGTCATCATCGCGGGGCCGCCGGCGGCGTGGCAGTTGACGATCGAGGCCCCCGTGGCGACCGCCGCCGCGGCGGCGCGTCCCACCGTGTTCGGGATGTCGTGGAGCTTCAGGTCGAGGAAGACCCGCGCGCCCGTCCCGGCGATCCCGCGAACGAGCTCCGGCCCCTGCGAGACGAACGCTTCGAGGCCGAGCTTGAGGACGCCCGCCTCCGGCGCGAGCGTCCGCGCCGCCTCGAGGATCGACTCGCGCGTCGCGAGGTCGAGCGCGACGGCGAGATGAAGGCGGGCGGCGTCTTTGCTCATGGACTCAGAACCGTGCGGAGGGGGTTCGGGGGAACCCGGCGGCACGAACGCCGAAGGCGTGCGGGTTCCCCTGATGCGTCATGCGAAACGGTGCTCCGGGCGGGGACGCGTCCGGAGCGTCCCGGTCAGCTCCGAGACGCGCCGGATGCCGTGCCGCTCGCACCAGGCGGCGAGCTCCCCGACGAGCCGCCCCGAGAGGGAGGGGTCCCGGAAGTTGGCCGTGCCGACCTGGACGGCGTCCGCGCCGGCGATCAGGAACTCGACGACGTGCTCCACCGACTCGATGCCGCCGATCCCGAAGATCGGCACCTTCGGCAGCGCCTTCCGCACCTCCCAGACCATCCGGACGGCCACGGGGCGGATGGCCGGACCGGAGAGGCCCCCCGTCGTGAAGCCGATCTTCGGCTGGCGCGTCTCGATGTCGATCGAGAGGCCCACGAGCGTGTTGACGAGGGAGAGGATGTCCGCCCCGCTGTCGACGGCGGCCTTCGCCGTGACGGTGATGTCCGTGACGTTCGGCGAGAGCTTCACGATCAGCGGGAGCGGCGTCGCCGCCCGGACCCGCTTCACGAGCGCGCCGAGCGCCGGCGGGTTGTTCCCGAAGATGAGCCCTCCCTTGACGACGTTCGGGCAGGAGACGTTCAGCTCGATGGCGGCCACGCGCCGGTCGGCGCCGATCCGTTCGACGACGGCGACGTAGTCCTCTTCCGTGTCGCCCCAGACGTTCGCGATGACCGTCGCCCCGAGGCGGTGGAGCTCGGGAAGCTTCTCCGAGAGGAAGGCCTCGACGCCGACGTTCTGCAGGCCGATGGCGTTCAGCATCCCGGCGTCGGTCTCGCAGATCCGGGGCGGCGGGTTGCCGTGGCAGGGGCGCGCCGAGAGCCCCTTCACCGAGATGGCGCCGAGCGACCCGAGCGGGAGGAACTCGGCGAACTCGAGGCCGTAGCCGAAGGTCCCGGACGCCGTGGCGATCGGGTTCTTCAGGGCGAGCCGCCCGAGGCGGACCGACAGGTCGACGCTCACGGGGAGATCCGGCTCCAGTCGATGGCGGAGGGCGGGAGGCACGGGCCCTCCTTGCACACGGTCGCGAAGCGGCCGTCCGTCGTCGGCGCCACGCAGCCGAGGCAGACGCCGAAGCCGCAGGCCATCTCCGACTCGAAGGCGAAGGAGGCGTCCAGATGCGCGGCCTCGACGATCCGGGCGAGGGCCCGGAACATCGGGAGCGGCCCGCAGGCGAAGAGGCGCCGGTACGGAGTGCCCGCGTCGAGGGCCTGCGTCACGAGGTCGGTCACGAGCCCCTTGCGGCCGAGCGACCCGTCGTCGGTGGCGTAGCGGCAGCGGTGCGGGCCGAGGAACCGCTCGAAGTCGCCGCGCTTCAGGACGTCCTTCTCGTTCCGGCCGCCGTAGAAGAGGTCCGCCGAGATCCGGCGCGCCGCGAGCTCCCGGGCGAGCAGGACGAGGGGCGCGAGGCCGATGCCTCCCGCCACGAGCGCGACGCGGTCCGCGGTCGAGAGGTCGTCGAGCGGGAACGGCACGCCGAGCGGCCCGAGGACCGGGACGGGCGTCCCCTCGGACAGGCGCCCGAGCATCGTCGTCCCGACGCCCACGGCCTTGATGACGAACTCGAGGGCGGGGACGCCCGCCACCGTCGTCACGTCGGCGACGGAGAAGGCGCGGCGGAGGTACGGACGGAGCCCGTCGCCCGCCTGGAGCATCGCAAACTGGCCCGGCTTCGTCTGCCGCCCGACGGTTCCCGCCTGGAGAAAGAGGGAGTAGTGCGTCGCGTCGTAGTGGACGGTCCGGAGAACGCGAAGGGACTCGTTGACGGCCATCGGGGGGGAGGCGAGACTCGCCGGGCGCGGATTATGAGCGAGCGCGACGGGCCGTTCCACCCCCTTCTCGCCGGAGCGGCGGCCGGCGCGGCGTGGGCCGATCTCCTCCTCGGACTGAACCCGCACCTCCTCTCCCCCGGACGGGGTCTCGTCCTGGCCGGCCTCGGCACCGCGGCGGGCGCGGTCCTCGCGTCGCCGTGGCTCCTCCCCGGGCGCCGCGAGGGAAGGCCGGGGCGGGCCGGAGCCGTCGTCTTCGGCCTCGCCGCGGGGCTGCTGGCCCTCTTCGCGGAGGCGCAGCGCCTGATCCACCTGGCGTTCGTGCAGGGGCACGCCCGGCGCGTCCTCGGCGGCACGGCGGTCGTGGCCGGGGTCTGGGCGGCCGCCGCGCTCGCGAACGCGCTCCGCTCGCGGGCCCGACGAACCTCCGCGGCGCCGTACCCCGCCCTCTTCCTCGGCCTGTTCCTCCTCGTCCCCGTCCTCTGCGGGCGTTCGCGGCCCGCGGCCGCGCCCGCGACGCCTCCGGCGATCGCCGCCGCCCCGACGCGAAGCCTCCTCGTGATCGGCCTGGACGGCGTCTCGTGGGAGCTGCTGACCGCGGGCGCCTCCGAAGGGGCGCTCCCGACCTTCGCGGAGCTCCTGAAGAAGGGAGCGGCGGGCCCCCTCGAGCCGCTCGGGGCCTTCGAGCGCCCGGCCCTCTGGACGACGGCGGCCACCGGCAAGCGTCCCTTCAAGCACGGGGTCGTCTCGGGCGAGGAGTGGGACACGCCGGCCGGCGCGCTCTTCCTGCGCCCCCTCGTTCCGGGGAGCACGCTGCGGATCGGCCTGCCGTTCGTCCGTCCGCGCCCGGCGACGGCGCCGAGCCGGAGCCTCGCCTTCTGGGAGATCCTCGGCCGGCGCGGCCACGAGACGGCGGCCCTCGGCTGGCCGGCGGCCGCGCGGACGGGGACCGAGGACCGGCTGGAGACCTTCCAGGTGGAGCCGGGGCGCCTCGACCGGCCCCTCGTGCAGTCGCTGTCGCCGGAGGGGCTCGCCCCGGCTCTGGCGCGGCGGACGACGCTCGCCGGCGCGGCGCGCGACCTCTCGGTGGCCGGCGCGGCGATGGCGACGGTGCCGCAGGGGCCGGTCAACGTCCTCGTGCTCGTCCTCTCGGGCGCGCGGGAGGTGGCGCGGCCGTTCGGGGCGGCCGGCGACCCGCACTACTTCGGCCTGCCCCTTCCCGACGCGGGGGCGCGCTCCCGCGCCCTCACGGCGTACTACGCGTTCCTCGACGACCTCCTCCGCCAGCTCCTCGAGCGGGGAGGGCGGGACCGGACGATCTGCATCTTCACCCCCGCGAGCTTCGGCCCGCCGCCGCCGCTCGACGCCGTGGCCTCCTTCCTTCGGGCCGAGCCCCCGGAGGCGGGGCCCGAGGCGGGGTCCGACGGGTTCATCCTGCTCCACGGCGCCGGGATCCGCGAGGGCGTGCGCCTCACGTCGGCGCACGTGCTCGACCTCGCGCCGACGCTCCTCGTCCTGGCGGGAGAGCCGTTCGCCCTCGACATCGACGGGCGGGTCCTCGCCGAGGCCTTCGACGAGCGCTTCGCGGGGCGGACGAGCATCCCGATCGTGACGACGTTCGAGCCGGGCGGCCCGCAGTAGCTCGCGGGCGCGGGCCTCAGGGGCGGGCGAGGGCCTCGAGAAGCGCGCGGGCGAACGCCTCGGGCTTCTCGAGCGGGACGTCGTGTCCCGCGCCCGGAACGACGGTGAGCGTCGCGCCGGGGATCCGGGCGGCGGCGGCGCGCGCGTCGGCGACGGGGAAGAGCGACTCCCTCTCGCCCCAGACGAGGGCGGTGCCCGCGGGGAGGTCCGCCTCGCGGCCGAGGAGGGCGTCCGGCCGCCCGGCCAGCTCGATCGTGGCCTGGACGTTCGGCTCGCGGAAGCGGCGGGAGAGTCCGTCCACGACGGCGCCGGCCGGAGGGAGGGGCGTCCGGAAGAAGAGCAGGTCCATCAGCCGCCGCCCCTCGGCGCGGTTTCGCGGCCGCGTGAGCATCCCGAACTCCTCGAGCTGCGCCGGCGTGGCCCGCGAGAACCCCGCGGCGTCCACGAGGACGAGCGCGCCGACCCGCCCCGGATGCGCGAGGGCGAAGAGGCCGGCCGTGGCGCCGCCGAGCGAGTGCCCGACCAGGTGGATGCGGTCGAGGCGAAGGGCCGCCCCGAGGGCTTCCACGGCGGCCACGCGCGCCGGCAGCG
>DAOMFB010000022.1:9125-16843 GCA_035429585.1 Thermoanaerobaculia bacterium | reverse complement strand
GGTCGGCGGCGCCGTCGCCGCGGGTTTGGGAGGCTCGCTCCGGTGCGCCTCCGGAGCCGGCGCCTCCGGCCGGGCCGCCGCCGGGCCCTTCCCGCCGTCCGCGAAGCCGAGCTTCGTCTCCTCGGCCGCCTTCTGGGGCGGCGCGCCGGCCGCCGGCGGCTGCGTCGGCACGGGGAGATCGGAGGCCGTCGCCAGCGTCGCGGCCGCTCCGGGCCCCCTCTTCGACGCGGCGCCCGTCCGCATGCCGAAGAAGAAGGCGAGCGCCAGCGCGGCGAGCAGGAGGAGGAAGAAGGCCCCCGCCTGCCGGCCCGTGACCGAGATCTGGTAGTGGACGCCCGGGCTCTCGTCGGTCACGCGCGCCTCAGGTCCCGCTCTTCTTCGCGTCGAGGAAGTTCGAGATCAGGTCGATCGGCAGCGGGAAGATGATCGTGGAGTTCTTCTCCGTCGCGATCTCCGTCAGCGTCTGCAGGTACCGGAGCTGGAGGGTGGCCGGCTGGCGGCCGATGATCTCCGCCGCCTCGGAGAGCTGGCGGGACGCCTCGTACTCGCCGGAGGCGTGGATGATCTTCGCCCGCTTCTCGCGCTCGGCCTCGGCCTGCTTCGCCATGGCGCGCTGCATCTCGATCGGAAGGTCGACCTGCTTCACCTCGACGATGGTCACCTTGACCCCCCACGGCTCCGTGTGCCGGTCCAGGATCTCCTGCAGGGAGAGGTTCAGCTTCTCCCGTTCGGAGAGGAGCTCGTCCAGCGTCGCCTGCCCGAGGACCGACCGGAGCGTCGTCTGGGCCAGCTGCGACGTGGCGACGAAGTAGTTGGCCACCTTGACGATCGCCTTGGCCGGGTCCAGCACGTGGAAGTAGACGACCGCGTTCACCTTGACGGAAACGTTGTCCTTCGTGATGACGTCCTGCGGCGGGACCTCGAGCGTCACGGTGCGCAGGTCGACCCGCACCATCTTCTCGAACGGCCAGAAGATGAGCGTCAGCCCCGGGCCCTTCGGCGTGATGCCGAGGCGCCCGAGCCAGAAGGTCACCGCCCGCTCGTATTCGTTGAGGATGTTGATCCACTTCGAGAGGAAGACGACGACGACCACGACGACGGCGATGGCGAACGGTCCGGGCAGGAACTGCGTCATGTGGGCTCCTTACGCATGGTGCGGGGGGACATGGGGCCGGACGACGAGAGTGAGCCCGTCGACGGCGACGATCTCGACGTACTGGCCGGCGGCGACGGGGGTCTCGGACCGCGCGTCCCAGTAGGCGCCGTCGGCGAAGACCTTGCCCGTCGGGGCGATCGGCGTCTGCGCCGCGACGACGGCGCCGACGAGGACGCCCTCTCCCGTCCGGTCGGGAAGGCCCTGGATGGCGATGGCCCGGAACGAGAGGACGGCCAGGATCGCGGCGGTCGTGGCCGCCGCGGCCACGAGGAACCAGAGCTCGCCGCGGGGGGCGAAGTCGGTCCGGTAGAAGAGCAGGACGGCGCCCAGGATCATCGACACGGCGCCGCCGACCGCGAAGAGGCCGTGTCCGGCGAGCTTCACCTCGAGCAGGAAGAAGAGGAGGCCGAGGAGGAGGAGCCCGATCCCCACCCAGTTCGTCGGCAGGACGGAGAGGGCGAAGAGACCGAGGAGGAGGCAGATCCCCCCGAGCACGCCCGGGAAGATGGCGCCCGGGTTCTGCAGCTCCGCGTAGAGGCCCACGAGCCCGAGGAGCATCAGCAGCCCCGCGAGCGCCGGGTTCGCGACGACGGCGAGGGCGCGCTGGAGGGGCGTCATCTCGGTCACGTTCCACGAGAGCCCGGCCGTCCGGAGAACCGCGTCGGGGCGCCCCACGCGCCGGACCGTCCGCCCGTCGAGCTGGGCGAGGAGGTCGGGAAGGTCCCGCGCCACGATCTCGACGAGCTTCTTCTCCCGGCTCTCCGTCTCGGAGAACGAGACGCCCTCGGTGATCGTCTTCGCCGCGAGATCGCCCGGCCGGCCGCGCGGCTCGGTGAGCGACCGGAGGTGCGCCGCGGCGTCCTCCGTGATCTTCTTCCCGATCGTCTTCGGCAGGTCCTCGCCCTGTCCCCCGACCGGGGAGGCCGCTCCGGCGTTCGTCCCCGGGGCCATCGCCGCCACGTCGCAGGCCATCAGGACGAAGAAGCCGGCGGAGGCCGCCTGGCCTCCCGGCGGCCAGACGTATCCGACGACCGGAACCGGCGAGGCGAGGATGGCCTGGGTGATCTTCCGGGTGGAGTCGAGCCGGCCCCCCGGCGTGTTGATCCGGAGGATCACGAGGGGCGCACCGCCCGCCGCCGCCCCCTCGATCGTCCGGACGAGGAAGTCGGCGCTAACGGCGTGGACCTCGGTATTCAGGTCGGCGACGACGACGCCCGGGGCCGGTGGAGCGGATGGCGCCTTCCCGGCCGTCTCCCCCGCCAGGGCCGGGAGCGCCGCCAGCGCCAGAACCGGGACGGCGAACCGGGCTCCCCGCATGGCGTCATTATAGGAACCGGCGAGGGCCGGCGCGTGCTACAACGCGCCGTGCGTTTTCAGCCCGTCGAGAAGCTCACGATCGCCTTTGCGGCGCTCCTGACGGCCGCGGGCCTCCTCGTCTGGCCCCGCCTGTCCGATCACGCCTCCATCCTGAAGATCGCCCTCGCCGGGGTCGTGCCGCTCGCGGTCGCGGCCGTGCGCGCCCGCTGGCCCCGGCTCCCCCGCCCCGTCGGGGCCGTGCTCGACTTCCACATCATCGCCCCGATCCTCCTCATCTTCGACAACCTCGGGCCCCTCATCCGCGCCGTCCACCCGGTGGACCGCGACGGCTGGCTCGCCGCCGCGGACCGGCTTCTCCTCGGCACCGACGCCGCCCGTCTCCTCGACGGTCTCTCGACGCCGGGTCTCGGCTCCGCCCTCACGTTCTTCTACGCCCTCTATTTCTTCCACCCGATCGTCCTCGCGGCCCTGGTCTATGCCGACGACCTCCGCGCCCTCGGCCGTCCCGGCCCCCGCTTCGCCCGGTTCGGGTTCCTCGTCGTCCTCGCCTTCTACGCGAGCTACGCGGGCTACTTCGCGGTGCCCGCCGTCGGGCCGCGGTACACGCTGGCGTTCTCGTCCCCGGTCGTCCGCGGGCCCGTCGGGGACGCCATCGACCGGGCCCTGGACGAGGCGGAGACGAACAAGCGGGACGTCTTCCCCTCCGGCCACACGATGGTGGTCACGGTCGTCCTCATCGAGGCCGCCCGCCGCTCCCGGCGGACGTTCCTCGGGTTCCTCTTCTTCGCCGTGCCGCTCTACGTGGCCACGGTCTACGGCCGCTACCACTATCTCGTCGACGTCCTCGCGGGCTTCGCGCTGACGCCGCTGGTCCTCTGGGCCGGGGAGGCCTGGCTGCGCGGACGGGAGCCCGGGCTCTACGCGCCGGACGGGACCGGGCGGGAGACGATCCGGTAGCGCCGGTAGATCCGGCCGCCGAAGACCTCGAGCGGCTTGAGGATGTCGAGGTTGTCCTCGAGCATCCAGGAGAACTCCGCCCACTTCGTCCCGATCCGGACCCCTTCCTTCATCGCCTCGTAGTAGAGGACCGCGTCGAAGCCCCGCTTCCGGTACTCCGGCAGGACGCCGAGAGCCATCGTGCGGCAGCGGTCGATCTTCCCTTTCAGGAGGAGGAACTTCAGCCAGCCGAACGGGAAGAGCGACCCGCCCAGCTTGTTCAGGACGAGGTTGTAGTCCGGAATCGCCAGGTGGAAGGCCACCGGCTCCCCGTTCAGCTCGACGAAGAGGACCCAGGGCGGATAGAGGAGCGGCTTGAGCTTCTTCGCCATGGCGTCGATTTCCTCCGCCGTCTTCGGGACGAACCCCCAGTTCCTCCCCCACGCCCGGTTGTAGATCTCCTTGACGACGGCGAGGTCCTCGGCGAAGCGGTCCATCCGGATCGGCCGGACGGCGAGGCCCCCCTTCTCGCGCCGGCGGACCCCGTCGGCGATCCGGCCGAGGCGGCCGAGGGCGTGGTCCGACACGGGCGCGAGGATGGCGACGAGGTCCTTCTCCTTCGCCAGCCCGGCGGCCCCGAAGAGATCGAGGTAGTACGCCGGGTTGTAGGTCATCATGAGGAAGGGGATCCCCGGATCGCTCTCGGCCGGGATCAGCGCCCCGACCTCCTCGTTCATCGACGGGTTCACGGGCCCGCGGAGCCGGTCGCAGCCCGGGAGGATCTCCTTCACGGCGCCTTCGGCCGCGGCGAAGAGGGCCTTTGCGGCTTCGGGGTCGTTCTCGCACTCGAAGAAGCCGAAGAAGCCGGTCCTGTCTTCCCAGACGCGGTTGTGCTCGTCGTCGGCGATCGCCGCGATCCGCCCCACGACGCGTCCGTCCCGCCGGGCGAGGAAGAGCCGCTTGCGCGCGTGTTTCCAGAACGGGTTCTTCGCCTCGTCGAGCATCCAGCGGACGTCGGAACGAAGCGGCGGAGCCCAGTCCGGGTCGCCGGCGTAGACGCGGAACGGAAGCTCGACGAACTCGCGGAGGTCCGCGGACGACGCGACCGGGGTGACGGCGGCGCCCGCCACGTCTAGGGGATCAGCTCCATCTCGCGGCCGACCTTCCGGAACGCGTCGAGGGCGCGGCCGAGCTGCTCCTTCGTGTGCGTCGCCATGTACGACGTCCGGATGAGGGCCCGGCCCGGCGGCGTGGCGGGACTCACGACCGCGTTCACGAAGACCCCTTCCTCCTGGAGGCGAACGGCCATCCGGAAGGCGTTCATGTCCTCGCCGACGACGACCGGGATGACGGGCGTGTTCGAGTGGCCGCAGTCGAACCCCATCGCCCGGAGCTCGGTGAGCATGTAGTGCGTGTTCTCCCAGAGCCGTTCGCGCCGCTCCGGCTCCGCCTCGATGATGTCGACGGCCGCGAGAGCCGCGGCGACGGAGGCGGGAGGCGGCGCCGCCGTGAACATGAGCGACCGGGCCCGATGCTTGACGTAGCTGATCACGTGCGCATCTCCGACGACGAACCCGCCGACCGTCGCGAGGGACTTCGAGAAGGTCCCCATGATCAGGTCGACCCGGTCCTCGAGACCGAAGTGCTCGACCGTGCCCCGCCCGTGCTTTCCGAGGACGCCGATGCCGTGCGCGTCGTCCACCATGAACCCCACGTCCCATTCCTCGCAGAGACGGACGTAGTCGGGGATCGGGGCGATGTCGCCCTCCATCGAGAAGATGCCGTCGACGACTAGGAACCGGCCGCCCTTGGGAACGCCCAGCGCGAGCAGGCGGCGGAGGTCGGACGGGTCGTTGTGGCGGAACTTCTTGACGTCCGCCCCGACGGCGAGGCGGGCGCCGTCGTAGATGCAGGCGTGGTCCTGCCGGTCGAGGTAGATCGTGTCGCCCTTCTGGGCGACCGTCGCGAGAACCCCGAGGTTCACCGCGAAGCCCGTCGAGAAGGTGACGCAGGCGGGCTTTTTCATGAACCCGGCGAGACGCTCCTCGAGCTGGATGTGGATGTCGAGCGTGCCGTTCAGAAGCCGGCTGCCGGCGCATCCCGCCCCGTACTTCCTCACGGCGGCGATGGCGGCTTCCTTGACTTTCGGGTGCGAGGTCAGGCCGAGGTAGTTGTTCGACCCGAGCATCACCATCTCGCGGCCGTTCATCGTGACGACCGGGTCCTGGCCCGACTCGATCATCCGGAAATACGGGAAGATCCCCGCGGCCTTCATGTCGTCGGGAACCGTGTAAGCCCGGCATTTCTCGAAGATCGAGCGGTTACCGCACGCTTCGGGCGCGCCGACGGCCGCCCGGGACGCCGCTAGAGCCTCGGCGGACGCAGTCCGCGCCACTGGGGGGTGAGTCATCTAGCTCCTCTTCCGGGCGGCGATGTTATCAGAGCGAACCCACCCGTTCTCCAGATACCACTCCCACGTCTTCCGGGCCCCGGTCGCGAAGTCGGTGGTGAACGGCCCGCCGAGAGCCGCCTGCGCTTCCGAGACGTCGCAGAGCCAGGCCGGCTCGAGCATCTCCTCGGCCTTCTCGGCGTTGAAGACCGGAGGGCCGGACGAGAAGGCGGTGGCCGCACCGACGACGAGGCCGGCGAACCGGATCAGCGCGGCGGGGACGGGGACGAGAACCGGCCTCTTCTCCGGGAGGGCCGCGAGCGTCCGGGCGATCGAGGCGTAGGTCTCCACCTCGGGGTGCGCCACGAAGAAGGTCTCGCCCCGGCCTCCCCGCCGGAGGGCCCCCGTGACCGCGGCGGCGACGTCGAGGGCGTAGACGAGCTGGATCCGCGGCTTTCCGCCGGCGAGGAGCGGGACGATCCCCTTCGACGCGGCGACGAAGAGGTCCCGGATCGAGGTTTCGCGCGGGCCGTAGACGGCCGACGGGCGGAGGATGGTGAAGGAGAGACCCCCCGCCCGGCGAAGCTCCTCCTCCCCGGCCCGCTTCGACCGACCGTACGTCGACACCGGGCGCGGCGGCGCCGACGCCTTCAGCGGCGTGCCGTCCCGGCTCGGGCCCGCCGCCGCCAGCGACGAGACGAGGACGACGTGGGCGTTCGGGGCGACGCGCTTCGCCGCGCGGGCGACGTTGGCCGTCCCGCCGGCATTCGCCGCCATGTAGTCGGCCTCGCTGCGGGCCGACGTCTTCCCGGCGGCGTGGACGACCGCGTCGGCGCCGCGGACGAGGGCGTCGAGGCAGGCCACGTCCCGGACGTCCCCCTTCACGATCTCGAGGTCCAGCCCCTTCAGCCACCCGGGAGCCTCCGGGCGGCGGACGAGCGCGCGCACCCGGTATCCCCGCGCGAGGAGCGCGTCGGCCACGTGGCTCCCGACGAATCCGGTCCCGCCGGTCAGCGCGACGAGGGGCTTTTCGGACACCGCGGGCGGAGTCTACAGGCGCGGGCGGCCCCGGAACCCGCGGCGTATAGTCTGCGTACTTCCGCTCCGGAGATGCCGATGAAACAACTGCGAACACTGGCGCTTCTGGCCGTCGCCGCCGTCCTGGCCGCGCCGTCCGCCAGGGCCCTCGACGCCCCCCGGAAGGTCGTGGACTACGACATCCGGGTCTCGCTCGACCCCGCCGCGAAGATGCTGGACGGCCGGGAGACCCTGAAGTGGACGAACCCCTCCGACGTCCCGGTCTCCGAGCTGAAGTTCCACCTCTACTGGAACGCCTTCCGCAACAACCAGTCGACGTTCTTCCGGGAGTCCGGGGGGCAGCTGCGCGGCGACCGCGCCGACCTCGCCGACGGGTGGGGCTTCATCGACGTCACGGCGATGACGTGGGACGGGCAGGACCTGACGAAAGGGTTCCGGTTCGAGAGCCCCGACGACGGGAACCCCGACGACCGGACGGTCCTCTCCGTCGCGCTCCCCCGGCCCGCCGCCCCCGGCGAGACGGTCTCCCTCGACATCGCCTGGAAGGCGAAGGCCCCGAAGGTCTTCGCCCGGTCCGGGTACGTTCGGGACTTCTACTTCGTCGGGCAGTGGTACCCGAAGATCGGCGTCTTCGAGCCGGCGGGGACGCGGCGCCGCTCCGCCCCCGGCTGGAACTGCCACCAGTACCACGCGAACTCCGAGTTCTACGCCGACTGGGGGGACTACCGCGTCGAGATCACGCTGCCCGAGAAGTTCGTCGTCGGCTCGGCGGGCGCGAAGGTCGCCGAGACGACGGCGAACGGGAAGAAGACGCTCACGTTCGTCCAGGACCGGATCCACGACTTCGCCTGGACCGCCGACCCGCGCTACGTCGTCAAGGAG
>DAOMFB010000022.1:0-9115 GCA_035429585.1 Thermoanaerobaculia bacterium | reverse complement strand
GCATCGGCTCCATCGCCGACTCCCTTTCCGCGCTCAAGGAGATGGTCTTCGATCCGGCGAAGGACTTCCCGAAGGAGGAGATCGAGCGGGCCTCGCGGCTCCTCGGGAGGACCCCCGACGAGCTGATGAAGGGCTTCCACCCCGTGAAGCTCTTCTTCTACATGCAGCCCGACCACGTTTCCCAGTGGACGCGCTACGAGGACGCCCAGAAGTGGGCGCTGGCCTGGTTCGGCCTCTGGGCGTTCCCGTATCCCTACGCGCAGGTCTCCGTCGTGGACCCCCCCGAGGACGGGATGGGGGCCGGCGGCATGGAGTACCAGACGATCTACACGGCCGGGACGTGGAAACGCCTCGGACGGTGGCCCTTCAAGGGCCTCCGGGCGGCCGAAGGGGTCGTCGTCCACGAGTTCGGCCACGGCTACTGGTACGGCCTCCTGGCCTCGAACGAGTTCGAGGAGAGCTGGATGGACGAGGGGATCAACTCGTTCACCGAGGCCGTCATGATGGATCGCCGCTACCGGTACGTCCTGGAGGCCCCCTTCGGGGTCGGCATCTCGGACGAGAACTCGAAGCGGACGATCGTCTCGGCCCCCGACTTCGACCCGATCGTGACGAAGGCCTGGCAGTACAGCACCTCCGGCTCCTACGGTCGGAACTCGTACCCCCGCGCCGCCACCGTCGTCGAGCAGATCCGGCGCCTCGCCGGTGAGGCGCCCTTCTGGCGCGCCTTCCGGCGCTACGCGGAACGGTGGCGCTTCGACCACCCCACGAGCGAGGACTTCCTCGACGAGATGCGCCCGCTCGGCCTTCCCCACTTCGAGGAGTTCGCGCGGAAGACGTTCTACGGCACGGACGACGTCGACTTCCGGGTCCTCCGGGCAGACAGCGCGCGGCGCGACCCGCTCACGGGCTTCGACGACGCGGAGAAGCCCGTCAACTTCGAGCCGGGGAAGAAGAAGGCCAAGGAGCCGAAGGAAAGGGACGACAAGCGGCCGTGGGAGACGGTCGTCGTCGTGGGACGGGGCGGAGGCCTCGCGCTCCCCGTGGACGTCCTCCTGAGGTTCGAGAACGGCGAGACCTGGCGGACGACGTGGGACGGCAGGACGAAGTGGCTCCGTCTGAAGACGACCTACGCCTCGAAGCTGTCCCAGGTCGTCGTCGACCCGGACGGGAAGATCGTCCTCGACCGGGATCCCTTCAACAACGTCCGGAACGTCGGCCGGGTGAAGGGGCCCTCGGCCGCCGCGAAGGTCCGCGCGTACGCCATGCACTTCGTCGAGATCCTGCTCTCGAGCTTCTGGAGCCTGCCGTGAAGAACGAACGCCCCCTCGCCGCCGGCCTCCGGGCCGCCCTCGCCCACCGCCGGCTCGCCCTCGTCCTCTGGCTCTCCGTCGCCGTCCCGGCCGGGCTCGTCTGCACGCCGCTCGGCCGGCTCACGCGCCTCTTCGACGAGAGCCCCTTCCGCGCCCCCCTCCTCGCCGGATGGGACTCCTGGGCGATGCTCTCGTGGCAGACGCTGCGCCCCGGAGAATGGGGCGTCCTCCGCGCCCTCTTCGTGGCCACGTTCGCGGCGGCCCTCCTGATCCAGTTCTTCCTGACGGGGGGCGTCCTCCGGACGCTGATGACGGGCATTCCGAGGCCGGTCTTCCGCCGGGTCGTGGCCGAGTCGGCGGCCCTCTTCAAGCCGAGCCTCTGGGCCGGGGCGCGTTACCTCTTCGCCCTCGCCCTCTGGGCGGGTCTCTTCGTGGCCGTCCCGGCCAGGCTCCTCCACAAGCTGGCCGAGAACAGGGCGCCGAACGGCTTCTTCCAGACCGCGCAGGAGCTCTGGGTCGTCGTCGTCGGCCTTCTCGTCTATTACCTCGTCTCGCTGAAGTTCGACCTCGCCCGGATCGCACTCGCGCGGGACGAGGCCCGGAACGCCCGCGGCGCCTACCGCCTCGCGAAGAAGCGGATGAAGGGGGCGCGGGGCCGCGTCCTCGCGGTCGCCCTCTTCTGGACCGTCGCCGGCCTGGCCGTCCAGGCCCTCTTCACGAACCTGGGCGTCCGGATGAACCCGCAGACCGGCGCGGGGATCTTCTGGCTCGTCGTCGTCCGCCAGCTCGGCTTCGTCGTCTCGGCCATGGCCCGCGTCGGCTTCTGGGCGAGCCTGATCCGCTTCGACGAGATCCGGCGGGACGAACTCGCTCCCCGCGTCCCGGCTCCGCTGCCCTGGGAGATTCCGCCGGCCGAGCCGGCGCCGGCCGTTCCGGCCTGAGACGCCGCCTCAGCCGGAGTTGCGGGAGTTCGCGGCGGCGATGTCGGAGAGGAGAAGGTCCGTCACGTAGGTCACGCGCTGCTTGATCGCCCGGATCATCTCCTCCTCCGGCGCGATCCAGAACATCGTCGTCCGGTGCCACGTCCCTCCGCGGAACGTCGCCCCGGTCCGGAGCAGCTGGACGGGCTGCTGCAGCCGGAGGCTGACGTGGACGATCCAGTGGCGGCTCCCGCGGAGCGGCTCCAGCGCCATCCCGTTCAGGAAGACGAGGAGCGTCGCGTCCGACGCCTCGGTCGACGACGCCGGTTCCACGCCGGAGGCCGCGATCTGCAGCTCGAGGACGTTCCGCAGGGCCGTGGCCGAGACCTCGGCCGCCGACAGCTCGGGAGCCGCCTTCACGGAGACCAGGATCTTCCGGATCCCCCGGAGAAGGGACTTCTCGTCGCCGTGGCCGCTCGAGAAGGCGACCGCCGGCAGGAGGCCCAGGGCGGCGAGAAGGAGGATCTCCATTCTTGGTCCGGGCGCCCCGTGAGAGCGTCCGCCCCGAAGTCTAGCCCCCCGGCCCGATCCGGGCGTCGGGTGCGAGAATCGCCGCGTGATCCTCTCCGCCCTCCTGGCCCTCCTGCTCGCGGCTCCCGCCGCGCCGTTCGGGGCTCCGTGGAGCGTCCTCGTCGGAGAGTGGAAAGGCGACGGCTCGGGCTCTCCGGGCGACGGGAGCGGCGCCGCGACCTTCCGCTTCGAGCTGGAAGGGCACGTTCTGGTGCGCCGGAACGTCACCGACTACCCGGCTTCCGGATCGAAGCCGGCCGTCCATCACGAGGATCTGATGGTCGTCTATCCGGGCGCCTCCCCCTCGGAGGCGCGGGCGGTCTACTTCGACAACGAGTCCCACGTCATCGAGTACGCCGCCTCCTGGTCGGCGGACGGGAAGAGGCTGACGTTCCTCAGCGGCGCGACGGCCCCCGGCCCCCGGTTCCGCCTCGTCTACAGGATCCTCGCCCCGGACCGGATCGCCGTCGACTTCGACGTCGCGCCCCCGGGCACGACGGCGTTCGCGACGTACGTCAGCGGCGTCACGGTCCGGGTGCGGAACCAGGGCCTAGCGGATCTCCGATAGCGCCTTCCGGATCCGGGCCATCCCCTCTTCCAGCCGCTCCATCGAGGTCGCGAAGGAGAGGCGGATGCAGCGGTCCTCGCCGAAGGCGACCCCTGGAGTGACGGCGACGGCGACAGACTCGAGGAGGGCCTTCGCGAACGGGATCGAGCCCGTGAGCGGGATCCCGGCCAGCGTCTTCCCGTAGTACGACGAGACGTCGGGGAAGGCGTAGAAGGCGCCCGCGGGGGGCGGGCAGGAGACGCCGGGGAGGGCGTCGAGCGCGGGGATCAGGAACGCCCGCCGCCTCGCGTACTCACGAAGCATCGCGTGAACGGAGGCCTCCGCCTCGCCCGGGCTCGTCAGGGCCGCGAGCGCGGCCCGCTGGGTGATCGAGCAGACGTTCGTCGTCGCGTGCGAGACGATCCGCCCCATCATGGCGACGGTCGTTTCGTGCCCGAGGGCGTAGCCGATCCGCCAGCCCGTCAGGGCGTAGGTCTTCGAGAGCGACCCGCAGACGAGGACCGACTCCGGGTGCTCCGCCGCCAGCGCCGCCGCCGAGAAGTGGCTCCCCTCGAAAACGAGGCGGTCGTAGCACTCGTCGAAGAGGGCGACCCATCCGCGCGTCGACGCGAGCCGGGCGATCACCCGGACCTCGGCCTCGGGAAGGACGGCCCCGGTCGGGTTGTTCGGCGTGTTGACGAGGATCCCCCGCGTCGCCGGCGTCGCGGCCTTCTCGAGGTCGGCCGCCGTCACCCGGTACCCGTTCGCCGGAGAGGTCGGGACGAGGACCGGCCGCGCCCCGGCCAGCCGGACCATCTCCGGAAGGGAAACCCAGAAGGGAGACGGCACGAGGACCTCGTCGCCTTCCTGGAAGAGCGCGAGGCAGGCCGTGTGGAGCGCCTGCTTTCCGCCCGCCGTCACGACGACGTTCCGGGTGGCCCAGGGGCAGGCCCACGCCTTCCGGTAGTGCTCGGCGACCGCGAAGCGGAGCTCGGGGATCCCCATCGTGTCCGTGTACTTCGTGAAGTTGGCGCGGACGGCGGCGATCGCCGCCTCCTTGACGAATTCCGGCGTGTGGAAGTCGGGCTCGCCCGGGCCGAGGTCGACGACGTCCACCCCGCGCTCCCGGAGGGCGAGCGCGGCCCGGAGGACCTCCAGCGTCGCCGAGACCGGAATCGAGACGGCCCGGTCGGCGAACCGAACGGGCATCAGATCTTCGGGCCCGCCGCCGCGATCTCGGGGGGGGTGTCCGCCTCGAACTTCCGGAAGTTCTCGATGAACCGGGCCGCGAGCTGCTTGTACTTCTTCACGTACTCGGCCTTGTCGTGCCAGGCGTCCGCCGGGCGGAGGACGTGGTCGGGGACGCCCGGACAGCTCTTCGGGACCCAGAAGCCGAAGATCGGGTCGGCCTGGTACTCCACGTCCTTCAGCTTCCCGTCGAGGGCGGCGTTCAGGAGATCGCGCGTGTAGCGGATGCTGATCCGCTTCCCGACGCCGTACGGTCCGCCCACCCACCCCGTGTTCACGAGCCCGCAGTCGAAGCCGTGGCGCTCGCTCTTCCCCTTCAGGAGCTTCGCGTAGGTGTAGGGCGTGTGGACCATGAAGGGCCCGCCGAAGCAGGCGCTGAAGGTGATCTCCGGCTCCTTGCCGAGGCCGATCTCGGTCCCGGCGATCTTCGACGTGTAGCCCGAGATGAAGTGGTAGAGCGCCTGGTCGGTCGTCAGCTTCGCGATCGGCGGCATGACGCCCGAGGCGTCGCACGTCAGGAAGATGATGTTCCTCGGGTGGCCGGCCGCGCGGCTCTCGACGGCGTTCTCGATGAAGTCGAGCGGGTACGAGGCCCGGGTGTTCTCCGTCCGCCGGTCGTCGTCGAGGTCGATGAGGCGGGTGACGGGGTCGTAGACGACGTTCTCCAGGATCGTCCCGAAGCGGCGCGTCGTGGCGTAGATCTGGGGCTCGGCCGACGGCGAGAGGGCGATGACCTTCGCGTAGCAGCCGTCCTCGAAGTTGAAGATCCCCTTGTCGCTCCACCCCGCCTCGTCGTCGCCGACGAGGCCGCGGTGCGGGTCGGCCGAGAGGGTCGTCTTTCCCGTGCCCGAGAGGCCGAAGAAGAGCGCCGAGGCGCCGTCCTTCCCGACGTTCGCCGAGCAGTGCATCGTCATGACGCCGTCGAGCGGGAGGAGGTAGTTCAGGATCGTGAAGACCGACTTCTTGATCTCCCCCGCGTATCCCGTGTTCCCGATGAGGCAGATCCGCCGCGCGAAGTTCAGGACGATGAACGTCTCCGCGGGCGTCTGGTCGACCGGCGGGAACGCCTTGAAGTCGGGGACGCAGAGGACCGTGAACTCCGGGACGTGCCGCCGGTACTCCTCGTTCGTCTTCGGCTTGAGGAACATGTTCCGCGCGAAGAGGGAGTGCCACGCCTGCTCGGTGACGATCCGGACCGGCAGCCGGTAGTCCGGGTCCGCGCCGCCGAAGCAGTCCTGGACGAAGAGGTCCCGCCCCTGCAGGTACCCCTGCAGGCGGCCGAAGAGCTCGTCGAACTTCTCGGGGGCGAACGGGCGGTTGTAGACGCCCCACCAGATGTTCCCCTCGGAGTCCGCCTCCCGGACGACGAACTTGTCGTTCGCGGCGCGGGCGGTGTGCTTCCCCGTGTCGACGACGACGGGCCCCTGGTGGGCGATCCGCGCCTCGCCCCGGAAGACGATCTCCTCGTAGAGGGCTTCGGTCGGGAGGTTCCAGTAGACCTTCCGGAGGTTCGAGAGACCGAGGTAGGCGAGGCCGTAGTCGGCCTTCATCGCCTGCGCCTGCCCCTCGGCGGGGGTCTTGATGTCGAGGAGGTTGTTCACAGCCAGTCCCTCAGGAGCTTTCGCTCCCCGATGTAGATCTCGTTCGGGGAGGTCGGGTCGAGCGCCCACTTCATCCGGGCGATCCCCTCGGTGATGTCCTTCACGGAGCCCGAGATCGAGAGGCGGAGGTGCCCCTCCATGCCAAACTCCTTTCCCGGCACCGTCACGACCATCGCCCGCTTCAGGAGGAGGTTCGACATCTCGATCGACCCCATCCGGTAGGCGCGGAGGTCCGGGAGCGCGTAGAAGGTCCCCTCCGGCTTCGCGAGCTTCACCCCCTGGAACGACCGGATCTCCTGCATCAGGACGTCCCGGTTGTTCTGGATCGTCAGGCGGAGCGACTCGACGTAGCTCTGGAGCCCCGTGAGCGCCCCTTCCGCCGCCGCCTGGCAGACCGTCGCGACGCACGACGTCGTCTGCGCCTGCACGTTCGTCATGATGCGGACCAGCTCCTTGTTCGCGGCGACCCAGCCGATCCTGAAGCCGGTCATCCCGTAGATCTTCGAGACGCCGTTCACGACGATCACCTTCGAGCTCTCGACGTCCTTCGACGTGTGCCTCCACGCCGGGACCGCGACCTTCCCGTCGAAGACGAGCTTGTGGTAGATGTCGTCGGCGATCAGCCAGATCCCCTTCTTCTCGCAGAGGGCGACGACCTTCGCGATCAGCTCCTCCGGGAAGACCGCGCCCGACGGGTTGTTCGGGCTGTTCAGGATCAGGGCTTTCGTGGACGACGAGACCGCCCGCTCGATCTCGGAGAACTGCGGGACGAAGCTGCCGTCCTCCGGGGTCACGACGACCGGGACCGCCTGCACCATCTTCACGATCTCGGGATAGCTGACCCAGTACGGGGCGAGGACGATCACCTCGTCCTGCGGGTTGCAGATCGTGTAGAGGATGTTGAAGAGCGACTGCTTCGCCCCCTCGGAGACGATGACGTTCTCCGGGGCGAGGATCCGGTCGTAGTTCTCTTCCGTGTACCGGAGGATCGCCTTCTTCAGCGAGGGGAGGCCGTCCGTCGGCGCGTACTTGACGTCTCCGGCGAGGAGCTTCCCCGCCGCCCCGAGGATGGCGCTGATCGGGGCCTTGTTCTTCGGCTCGCCGATCCCGAGGTGGATGACGGGCTCGCCCCGTTCCCGCAGGAGCCGCGCCTCCTCGTTCAGGCGGAGCGTCGGCGACTCGGCGATCGAGCGAGCAAGCTGGCTGATGCTCATGACGGCAGTCTAGAACGGCCGCGATACGCCGTCCTGAAGCGAACGCATCATGCTCGCCGCCCGCCTCACTCCACGCCCGGCGGGACGCTTCCCCTCTCGCGCAGGATCCGCCACGCGGCCCCGACGGCCGCGGGCTTCCGGCCCCCGGCGGCCATTCGGACCAGCTCGACGGCGCACCACCCCGCGTAGACCCAGATCATCGCCCCGCGCGTCGACGGGAAGAGGAACTGCGTCAGCCAGAAGACGAACAGGACCCCGGCCTCGTACGCCTCCAGCTTCAGGTTCACGAGGAGGAGGAACCCGAGGGCGCTCTGGAGGATCGTCAGGAGGATCTCGGCCCGCTGGTGGGGGTCGAACGCGATCGCCGACGGCTCCCCCCGCGACAGCGAGTAGATGACGGGGATCAGGCCCGACAGGACCGACCACTGGTTGATCGTCGAGGAGAGGAGGTTCATCAGCGCCATCGGCGCCTTCGAGATCTGGCGCGCCCAGTTGAAGGCCGAGAGCTTCTCGGGGAACTCCGACAGGAACGGCGCCACCCACTGGACGAAGAAGAACGGGGCGACCCCCATGGAGACCGCGAGCGCAAGCATCGACTCGACGAAGGCCTCCGCCGAGAAGTAGAGGACGGCGCCGCCGGCGAGGAAGAGCGCCGCGATGGCCCACGGCCGTCCCTTCGGGCCGTACGAGAGGGCCCAGCGGGAGGCGCGGGGCAGGTCCTCCAGCTCCTCCGGCTCCTCGTCCCGGGGCGGCACGAGCGTGAGGAGCCAGAGGTACCCGACGTACATCAGGACGAGGACCGCGGCGTCCCAGAGCCCCAGCGTCCCCTTCCACCAGATGACGGCGAACCAGGCGAGGGGCGGGAGGAGGCTCATCACCTGGATGGCGTGCTCGTTCTCGAGGCGGATCTCGACCCAGGTCTCCCGCTTCCCCGTCCGGGCGGCGAAGAAGGCCGCGACGAAGTAGACGAGGGGCCAGCCGAGGCCGACCAGGAGGCGGATCGACCCGGTGAAGTTGGCGATCGCGAGGTGGACCTTGGCCGGGTCCTTCCCCGCCTCCCAGGCGATGACCGCCTCGACGGAGAACTCGGGCAGCGTCTGGAGCCAGGCCAGGATCGCCAGCGCGAGCCCCTGCGAGACGAGGAACTGTGCCGCCTCGGCCGCCCAGCCGATGACGAACGCCGAGAGGAGGATCGACGGGAACGTCCAGAGGGCCGAGAGCGGCGCCGCCTTCGCCAGCGCGGCTCCCGCCGCCGCGGTCTCCGTCTTCACCGGCCGGTTTTAGCACGGGGCCGGAGGTGGGCTACCCTCGGGGCTCGCGGTGAAGATCGCCTCTACGTCCAACCCCCGGATCCAGGCGGCCCTCCGGGCCGTCGAGGGCGGGGAGCGTCTGCTTCTCGAAGGGGCCCGCGCCATCGGGGAGGCCCTCGCGGCCGGGATCGTCCCCCGCGAGATCTTCCTCGAAGGTGACGAAGGCCCGCCCCGGGACGACGCGGTTCGCGGCGCCGCCGAGCGCGGGGCGGCGCTGTGCCACGTCACCTCGAAGGTCCTCTCGAGGCTCTCGGACCTCCCCTCGACCCGTGGCGTCGTGGCGCTCGCCGTGCCGCCCCGCCGTGCTCTCCCGGACCTTCGTCTCCCGGACGACGCTCCCGTCCTCTTCCTCGACGGCATCCACGACCCGGCCGACGGTGGAGGGACCCCCC
>DAOMFB010000021.1:0-16888 GCA_035429585.1 Thermoanaerobaculia bacterium | reverse complement strand
CGCGGCGCCGCGGCGGCGCCCGGAAAGGGCCCCGGTCCGTCGGACCTCTTCGCGCAGGCCACGGCCGACTACCAGAGAGGCCAGTTCGATCTCGCGCGACAGGGTTTCCAGGAGTACGTCGAGACCTATCCGAAGTCCGAGGTCGCCGACGACGCCGCGTACTGGGTCGGCGAGTGCTACGCCGCCCAGAAGAAGCCGCGGGAGGCGATCGCGGCGTGGGAGCGGCTCTTCAAGCAGTACCCGGAGAGCGACAAGGGGCCCGCCGCCCACCTGAAGAAAGGGCTCGCCCACCTCGACCTGGGCGAGAAGGCGCAGGCCATCGTCGAGCTCCAGTTCGTCGTCCACGAGTACCCCCGGTCCGACGAGGCGAAGAGCGCCCGCCAGCGGCTCCGCACGCTGGGCGCCGACGTCCGGTAGAGTCCGGGTTCCACGAATCGCAACGGCAAGGAAGGAAGCATGGCCAACACCAAGCAGGCGAAGAAGCGCGCGGCCCAGAACGTCCGGCGTCGCGCACGAAACCGGTCCGTCCTCACGCAGGTCCGTCACAAGGTCCGCGACATCCGCCAGGCCGCCGCCACCGGCGCCGACAAGGCCGCCGGGATGCTGACGGACATCGTCTCCGAGCTCGACCGCGCCGTCCGGAAGGGCGTCCTGCACCGGAACACGGCCGCCCGCCTGAAGTCCCGCGTCACCAAGGGCACGGCCAAGGCCGCGAAGAAGTAGGGCCCCGCCGGGCCGGCCGGGCCTAGAACCCCTCGAGGATCGTCGCCACGACGCTCCGGGCGAAGGGCTGGGACATCCGGTCGATCGCGAGCAGCTCCGGATTGAAGTAGCTCGAGTCGGTGACGGGTACGTTGTAGGGCTGCCGGAAGAGGAAGGCCGGGTCGTCGAAGAGGGTCTTCTCGGTCTTCCGGTCCGTCAGCGTGAGACGCGCGGTGATCATCACCTGGTACTCGAGGGCCCGGCCCTGGGCGTCGAACCGAACCGGCTGCAGGGAGTACGCGGTGATCCGGCCGCTCAGGACGGCGTCGGCCTGCTCGAGGCTCGGCGCCGGACGAAGGCGGCCGCGGGCGGACAGCTCGCGGAGGACGGCCGTCGTCAGGCGCTGCTCCATCCCGACGACCGGCGTGTCGTTGACGAACGCCGGGACCCAGACCGTCCGCACCGCCTCCGGCAGGGTTCCCTTCCCCGTGCCGACGAGGCTGTAGCCGCACCCTCCGAGGAGAGCCGCGGCCGCGGCGAGGACGGCGAGCCGTCTCACCGGACCACGAGGTTGAGGAGCCGGTCCGGGACGAAGACCGTCTTCACGCGCGTCTTTCCCTCGAGCCACTTCGCGACGGCCGGTTCGCGCTCCGCGGCGGCGACGACGTCGCTCTCTCCGGTCCCGCGGGCGACCTGCACCTGGCCGCGCACCTTCCCCGCCACCTGGATGACGACCGTCGCCAGCTCCTCCACGGCCAGGGCCGGGTCGTAGGTCGGCCACCCGGCCGACAGGAGGCTCCGGGAGAAGCCGAGCCGCTCGTGGAGCTCCTCCGTCAGGTGCGGCGCCACGGGA
This sequence comes from Thermoanaerobaculia bacterium, assembly GCA_035429585.1. Lineage (GTDB taxonomy): Bacteria > Acidobacteriota > Thermoanaerobaculia > UBA5066 > UBA5066 > DAOMFB01. The sequence continues at coordinate 15,333 of DAOMFB010000021.1, read as the reverse complement.
TGCGCGAGCCCGAGGAGCGTCCGCACCGAGACCGCGGTCTCCCCCGGGTCCGCCGCCGGGTCGTTCACGAGGTCCGCCACGTGACGGGAGAACTCCATGAGCCGGGCCACCGCCGTGTGGAAGGAGAAGGCCTCGAAATCCTCGGTGACGCGACGGACGGCCATGTGGCGGGCCCGGGCCGCCGGCGTGTCGGGCGCCGCCGGCGCGCCCTTCGGGTCGGCGCCCGAGGCCGCGAACCGCTCCACGGCCGTCCGCACCCGCACGAGGAAGCGCTCCACGCCGGCGATGCCGTCGTCGCTCCACTCGGCTTCCTTCTCGGCCGGACCGAGGAAGAGGACGAAGGCGCGGACGGCGTCGGACCCCTTCTCGGCGATCAGCGGGTCGAGCGAGACGGCGTTGCCCCGCGACTTGGACATCTTCTCGACCCGCCCCGACGGGGAGAGGCGCGTGATCATCCCCTGGTTGAAGAGGGCCGAGAACGGCTCCTCGAACGACACGAGCCCGAGGTCCTTCAGCACCCGCGCGAAGAAGCGGGCGTAGAGGAGGTGAAGGATGGCGTGCTCGATGCCGCCGATGTACTGCGTGACGGGCGCCCAGCGCCCCGCGATCTCCCGGTCGAACGGCGCCTGCGCGTTCCCCGGGTCGAGGTACCTCAGGAAGTACCACGACGAGTCGACGAAGGTGTCCATCGTGTCGGTCTCCCGCCGGGCCGGCCCGCCGCAGGCGGGACACGTCGTCTCCCGGAAGGATTCCACCTTCGTGAGGGGGTTTCCCCCGTGCCCCGTGAAGGGCGCGTCGGGGGGAAGGACCACCGGCAGGTCCGTCTCCGGCACGGGAACCCAGCCGCAGGCCGCGCACGAGACCATCGGGATGGGCGTTCCCCAGTAGCGCTGCCGGGAGATGAGCCAGTCGCGCAGCCGGTAGCGGACGCGGGCTCCGCCGATCCCCCGCGTCCCGGCCTCGGCGGCGATCGCCTCGCGTCCCGCCTCCGACGGGAGACCGGTGAACGGACCGGACGCCACGAGGGTCCCCTCGCCGGTCCAGCACTCTTCCCCGGCGGCGGCTCCCTCCGGACGCCGGATCACCTCGCGGATCGTCAGCCCGTACTTCTTCGCGAAGTCCCGGTCGCGGGTGTCGTGCGCGGGAACGGCCATGAGCGCCCCGGTGCCGTAGTCCGCGATGACGAAGTTCGCCAACCAGATCGGGATCGTCTCTCCCGTGAAGGGGTTGATCGCCGTCCGGCCCGTGTCACGCCCGTCCTTCTCCGCCCCCTCCGCCTCCCGCTCGATCCGCTGCTGGTTCCGGACCGAGGTCACCCACGCCTCCAGGGAGACCTTCTCCGGGTTTCCCTCGAGCAGGCGCGGGACGATCGGGTGCTCGGGCGCGAGGATCAGCGCCGTGGCGCCGAAGACCGTGTCGGGCCGGGTCGTGAAGACGCGGATCTTCACGCCGAGCGACGGCACCTCGAAATCGAGGTCGGCGCCGACCGACCTCCCGATCCAGTTCCGCTGCATCGTCCGGACCTTCTCGGGCCACCGGTCGAGCCGGTCGAGGCCCTCGAGGAGGGAGTCCGCGTACTCGGTGATCCGGAAGAACCACTGCTCGAGCTCCTTCTGGACGACCGGCGTGCCGCACCGCTCGCAGACGCCCCCCTCGGCCTGTTCGTTCGCGAGGACGGTCTGGCAGGACGGGCACCAGTTGACGGGCGCCTTCTTCCGGACGGCGAGGCCGCGCTCGAGCATCTTGAGGAAGATCCACTGGTTCCACCGGTAGTACTCCGGCTCGCAGGTGGTGACTTCCTTCGTCCAGTCGTAGAGGACGCCCCACGAAAGGAACTGCTCCTTCATCGCCGCGATGTTCGCGAGCGTGGAGGCGCGCGGGTGGATGCCCCGCTGGATGGCGAAGTTCTCCGCGGGAAGGCCGAAGGCGTCCCATCCCATCGGGTTGAAGACCGTCCGGCCCTTCTGCCGGAGGTACCGGTAGAGGGCGTCCGTCAGGAAGTACGTCCGCGCGTGCCCGACGTGCAGGCGGTCTCCGGACGGGTACGGCAGCATGACGAGGAGGTAGGTCCCCGACAGCCGGCGGTCGGCCGTGTCGACGTACGCGACCCGATCGGCCTCCCACCGCTTCTGCCACTTCTTCTCGACCGCGAGAATCCCGTCGCTCCGGCTCATGCGCGGCGCGAGTGTAGACGATGTCGCGCGCGGGATCAGCGCGGCGCCGCGCCCCCGGCCGACCAGCGGGGACGCGCGAGGAGGCTTCCCTTCCCGGCCGCCGGGAGCGACGGCCGCCCCGCCTCCTCCGTGCCGGCGGCCGGACGGACGCCGAACCGCCGGCCCGGCGGCTCCTCGAGGGCCAGATGCCGGACCGTGAGCCGGTTCGCGAGGCCTCCCGGGTCGGACGGGATCCACCCCAGGCCGGGCACCCATGCCTCGATCCAGCGATGGCGGATGCCGCCGAGCCCGGCGTTCCAGGCCGTTCGCGAGTCCGGCGACAGCCCCTCCGGGGAGAAGGCGACGAGCACGCCGGAGACCTGGCGCGCCGGGATGCCGGCCCGGAGCAGGAGGTCCTCGGCCACGAGCGACCGTCCGACGCACGAGCCCCGTCCCGAGCGCCGCGTCGACGCCGCCGTCTCGGCCTCGGGGCCGGGAAGGACGTACCGGATCTCGGCCGCGGTGTATCCGATCACCCGCTCGACGGCCTCCAGCGCGGAGCGGCAGTCGGCCGTCAGCCGGTTCGCCAGGGCGTCCGCCTCGCCGTCCGGCGGGCGGGGCGCCTCGAGGAGAGCGCGCACGTCGGCGGGCATCGCCGCGCGCCGGAGCGGGAACGCCGCCATGTCCGGGAGCGGGCTCAGATCGGTCTCGACGGTCGCCCGCAGGCTCTTTCCGTCGCGCGTGGACAGGACGACCCGGTAGCCCGGCTCTTCCACGGGGCGGACCTGCCGCCACGGCGCCGGGCCGATGAGCTCGTAGAGCATCTCCTCCCGGCCGTCGCCGCCCGGCCCCGCCACCGAGGGAAGCGCCGCCAGCAGCGCCACGAGCGCCAGGACGCGTCCGGCGCCTTTTGCCCCCGTCTCGGCCCGCCGGATGCCGTCGAGCACGCCGTTGACGAAGGAGCCCGAGGACGGGGTCGAGAACTTCTTCGCGATCTCGACGGCCTCGTTGATCACGACGGCCGCCGGGGTCTCCGGCTCGAAGAGGAGCTCGTAGAGCGCGAGACGGAGGAGGTTCCGGTCCACGGCCGGCATCCGGCCGAGGCGCCAGTGCTCCGACCGCTCCGAGAGCTTCTCGTCCAGCTCGTCGCGCCTCTCCAGCGTCCCCGTGACGAGCCGCGCCGCGTACTCCTGGACGTCCGGCCGCGCGAGAAGGTACTCCTCCGTCTGCCGGAACATCTCCTCCGGCGGCGTCGCCGCGAGGTCGTTCTGGTAGAGGAGCTGGAGGGCCAGCTCCCGGGCTTTCCGGCGGCGACCGCTCATGGATCGCCCGGCCGGCCTACTGGCCCTTCCGGCCCGTCGAGCCTTTCAGGCGCGCGCGGAGATCGGCGGACTCGATGGCCGCCATCGCCGCCTCGTAGCCCTTGTTCCCGCCCTTGGCGCCGGAGCGCTCCAGCGCCTGCTCCAGCGTGTCGCACGTCAGCACGCCGAGGGCGATCGGGAGGTCCGCCTCGAGGGAGACCTGGAAGACCCCCTTCGAGACCTCCGCGGCCACGAAGTCGAAGTGCGGCGTGCCGCCCCGGAGGACGGCGCCGAGGGCGATCAGGGCGTCGAAGCGGCCGATGCGGGCCAGGTCCCGGAGCGCGAGGGGGAGCTCCCACGCGCCCGGCGTCCGGACGACGACGAGGTCCTCCTCCGAGGCGCCGTGACGGCGGAGCGCGTCGAGCGCTCCCTCGAGGAGGCGCCCCACGACGAGATCGTTCGTCCGGGCGGCGACGAGGCCGAAGCGCCGGCCCTTGGCGGTGAGGTTTCCTTCGATGACGGATGACATGGGAACTGCGAGTCTATCAGGGACTCAGCGGCGCGCCAGCGCCCGGATGCCGGCGTGGACCCCCTCGCTGCCGAAGTTCTCGACGTAGCGGGCGACGAAAGCCTCCCGGCTGTAGCGCTTCGGCTGGGGCCCCTGCGTCTCGAGGGCGAAGACGGCGGCCACGCTCCCCGCCCGCCCCGCCACCTCCCAGGAGAGGCCCCGGCGCCGCGCGGCCAGGAGGCCGGCCCGGAAGGCGTCGCCGACGCCGGTCGGGTCGAGCGCCGCCTTCCGCAGCTCGGCCGGCGGGATCCGGTACGTCACCGCTCCGTCCGGCGCCTCCGGCGTGCCGCCCCGGAGCGCGATCGTGGAGCCCTCCTCGCCCCGCGTGACGATCACGACGGGGACGCGGGAGAGGATCTCGGTCTCGGAGAGCCCCGTCTTCTTCTCGACGATCCCGAATTCGTATTCGTTCCCGATCAGGATGGACGCGCCCTCGAGCCCGGTCAGGAGGTCCTCCGCCGAGAGCCTCGCCACCTGCTGGCTCGGGTCGTAGAGGAACGGAATCCCGAGCCCGCGGCACTCCCGGGCGTACCCGTCCATGGCCGCCGGATCGTTCGGCGCGACCACGACGAGGCCGATCGACGGCGGATCGAAGAGCCGGAGCGGCAGCTCGCGCGAGCGCGCCATCGCGCCGGCGTAGAACGTCGCGATCTGGTTCTGCTCCTGGTCCGTCGACACGAAGAAGGAGGCCGTGAAGACGTCCTCGAAGATCCGGAAGCCCGCGACGTCCACCCCCTCTTCCGCGAGCCAGGCGCGGTAGTCCTCCGCGTCGCGCCCGCCCGCGGCCACCACGAGGGGCGTCTCGCCGAGGAGGGCGAGGCTGTAGGCGATGTTCGGGGCCACGCCCCCGCGCACCCGCCTCATCTCGTCCACGAGGAAGGAGACCGAGAGGCGGTGCATCCGGTCGGGGACGACGACGTCCAGGAACCTCCCCGGGAAGGTCATCAGGTAGTCGTAGGCCACCGACCCCGTCACGACGATGCGCCCCGCCCTCACGCCCAGTACCTCTCCATCAGGAGCGAGAGGCGGCGGCGCGTCGCCTCCGGCACGTCCTCGCGGCGCGTCAGCACCGCGAAACGGAGCGCCTCGCGGCACGCGCAGCGCCGCGCCGCGTCGATCCGCGCGACGGCCTCGGCCAGGATGGCGTTGGCCGTCCCGGCGTTCCGCCGGAGCACCTCGAGAATCGCCTCCACCGTCACCGCCTGCTCCTCCTCGTGCCAGCAGTCGTAGTCCGTCACGAGAGCCATCGTCGCGTAGCAGATCTCCGCCTCCCGGCAGAGCCGGGCCTCGACGACGTTGGTCATCCCGATGACGTCGACGCCCCAGGACCGGTAGAGAAAGGACTCGGCCCGCGTCGAGAACTGCGGCCCTTCGATGCCGAGGTACGTCCCACCGGTGTGGACGCGCGCGCCGCGTTCGCGGGCGGTCCGGTCCAGCGTCTCCAGGAGGTGCGGGCAGACCGGGTGGGCGAGCGAGACGTGCGCCACGCACCCCCCGCCGAAGAAGCTCGCTCCGCGCCGGTGCGTCCGGTCGATGAACTGGTCCGGCAGGACGAGGTCCGTCGGGCGGTAGGCTTCCTTCATGGAGCCGCAGGCCGACGCCGAGATGAGGGCGTCGCAGCCGAGCGCCCGGAAGCCCCAGACGTTCGCCCGGTAGTTGATCTCCGACGGCAGGATCCGATGCTGCCGGCCGTGCCGCGCGAGGAACGCCACGGGGACGCCGGACAGCTCTCCGACGAGGTACGCGTCGGACGGGTCGCCGAACGGGGTCTCGAGACGGACCTCGCTCGTGGTGGAGAGGCCCGGCAGGGCGTACAGCCCCGAGCCGCCGATCAGGCCGATCCGGCCACGCCGCTCGCCGGGCTCCGTCATCGGTTCCGGCCGATCTCGTCCAGGATGTCGAGGGCCAGCTTCAGCGCCGCCCGCCCCGCCTCCCCGGTCACCTCCGGCTCCGACCGCTCGCGGCACGCCTTGAGGAACGCCGCGTCCTCGCTGGTCAGCGGGTCGGCCGGCGTGACGGCCACGGGCCATTCCACGATCCGCGGCGGGCCCGTCATCCGGTCCAGGCGGAACGCCGTCACGTCGCGGTTCTGCGTGTCGATGGAGAAGTACCAGTCCGGCTGGAAGAAGCGGAACTTCCGCGTCCGCTCGGCCGAGACGCGCGACGCCGTCAGGTTCGCCACGCACCCCCCCTCGAAGGAGAGGCGGACCGACGCGATGTCGATCTTCTCGGTCAGGATCGGCACCCCGACCGCCCGGATCTCCTTGACGGGCCTTCCGACGAGGTCCAGCGCGATGTCGAGGTCGTGGACGAGGAGATCGAGGACGACGTCCACGTCGAGGGCGCGCGCCACGAAGACCCCCAGCCGGTCGGCCTCGATGAACTTCACGTCCGTCACCAGCGGCCGGACGGCCGCCACCGCCGGGTTGAACCGCTCGATGTGTCCCACCTGCAGCACGCGCCCCGCCGTTCGGGCGAGGGCGACCAGGCGGTCGGCCTCCCCGAGCGTCGCCGTGACCGGCTTCTCGACCATCACGTCGGCGCCTCCGGCCAGGAGCTCCTCCGCCACCTCGGCGTGCGTGACCGTCGGGGAGGCGACCACGACGGCCCTCGCCCCGGCGTCCAGGAGCTCCCGGATCGACCGGCGACGGACCATGCCCTGCGCGCCGTGGGCGGCCTCGATGGCGGCGGCCTTCGCGTCGTCGGGCTCCACGAAGCCGGCCGGCTCGGAACCGGGGAGCCCCGCGAGGATCCGCGCGTGGTGCCGGCCGAGGTAGCCGCACCCCACGACGCCCGTCCGGATCCTCGCGCCGTCCATCGCCGGCGGAGTGTACATGGCGAGCGGACGGTGCCCCTTGCCCCGCGGCGCGGCGGCGGGTTACTTTCCAGAGTTCAATGGGCGAGCGCGACTGGAAACCGACGCTTCTCCTGCCGAGGACGGACTTCCCGATGAAGGGGGACCTTCCGAAGCGGGAGCCCCCCCGCCTGAAGAGGTGGGACGAGGCGGGACTCTACGGGCGGATCCGGAAGGCCCGGGCCGGCGCGCCTCTCTTTCTCCTCCACGACGGCCCCCCGTACGCCAACGGGAACATCCACATGGGGACGTCGATGAACAAGATCCTCAAGGATCTCGTCGTGCGCTCGAAGAGCCTCGCGGGATTCGACGCCCCCTACGTTCCCGGCTGGGACTGCCACGGGCTCCCGATCGAGCTGAAGGTGGACCGCGAGATCGGGCCGAAGAAGCGCCAGATGACCGACGTCGCCGTGCGGCAGGCCTGCCGCGCGTACGCGGCGAAGTGGGTCGACGTCCAGCGCGCGGACTTCAAGCGGCTCGGCGTCCTCGGCGCCTGGGAGAGTCCGTACCGGACCATGGACTTCTCCTACCAGTCGGAGATCGCCCGCTCCTTCGGAGCCTTCGTCGAGAGGGGGCTCGTCCGCTTCGGGTTCAAGGCCGTCCTCTGGTGCGTCCACGACCGGACGGCGCTCGCCGAGGCCGAGATCGAGTACGAGGACAAGACGGACTGGTCGATCTACGTGGCGATGCCCGTCGCCGTGGACGACGTCGCGAGACACCACTGGGAGTTCCTGCGGCCGGCCGTCGACCGGCTCTACGCGCTCATCTGGACGACGACGCCGTGGACGCTCCCCGCGAACCGGGCCATCGCGCTCGGACCGGAGATCGAATACGTTCTCCTGAGACGGACGTCGGAACCCGGCGCGGCCTATCTGGTCGCGGAAGCGCTCGCCGGTCCGGTGAAGACCGCTCTCGGCTGGACCGACGCCGAGGTCCTGCCCCGTTCGAAGAGACTCGGCGCGGCCCTGGCCGACCCGGCGCGGCCGCTGCGCTACGTCCGCCCCTTCTCGACGGATCCCGGCGACAACTTCGGCTTCCTCGCCGGCGAGCACGTCTCGACGTCGGACGGGACGGGGCTCGTCCACACGGCGCCCGGACACGGCCGGGACGACTACGAGGTCGTGAAACGCTCGGGCTTCAAGGTGGACGACCCGGCCCTCTGCCCGGTGGACGAGGGGGGGTACTTCGACGTCCACGCCCCCGAGGCCCTCCGCGGGCGGCGCGTCGTCTCCGCCAAGATCCCCTCCGACGACGCGAGCCGCGCCGTCCTCGACCTGCTCGAGGAGGGCGATCCGTCCGGCGTGCGGCTCCTGGCCGCCTCGAAGGCGCCCCACAGCTACCCGCACTGCTGGCGCTGCAAGAACCCGGTCATCTTCCGCGCGACCCACCAGTGGTTCATCGACCTCGCCGCCCTCCGCGACGCGGCGCTCGCCGAGATCCGCGGGCGCGTGACGTGGATCCCCTCCTACAGCGAGAACCGGATCGGCGCCATGGTGGACAACCGCCTCGAGTGGGCCATCTCGCGCCAGCGGCTCTGGGGGTCGCCCATCACCTTCCTGCGCTGCACGGCCTGCGCGGAGACGGGGGTTCTCTCCCACTTCCCGAGCCTCTCGGACAGCCCCGGCCCGGAGGAGCGCCGGCAGAGGACGGAGTTCTTCGAGACCGTTCGGCGGACCTTCCGCGAGCACGGAGCCGACGCCTGGTACGACGACCGCTTCCCGGCCGGCCACTTCCTCCCGGCGGGGGCGGCGTGTCCGCGCTGCGGCGGGACCTCGTTCGAAAAGCTGAAGGACATCCTCGACGTCTGGTTCGACTCGGGGGTCTCCCACGCGGCGGTCCTCCGCTCGGGCGACTACGGGCTCGCGGACCCCTATGCCGCCGACCCGCCGGTGCCCGTCATGTACCTCGAAGGGCACGACCAGCACCGCGGCTGGTTCCAGTCCTCCCTCCTGACCTCGGTGGCCCTCACCGGTCGCGCCCCGTACGACACCGTCCTGACGCACGGGTTCGTCGTGGCGGGCGACGGGCGGAAGATGTCGAAGTCGCTCGGCAACACCATCGAGCCGCAGGACCTCCTGAAGACCGACGGAGCCGACGTCATCCGGCTCTGGGTGGCTTCCCTCGACTACACGAACGACGACCCGCTCTCGAAGGAGATCCTCGCCCGGACGTCCGAGGCCTACCGGAAGATCCGGAACACGGCGAAGTTCCTCCTCGGGAACCTCTTCGACTTCGACCCCGGGCGCGACGCCGTTCCGGACGGGCGGCTCCAGCCGCTCGACCGCTGGGTCCTCGACGCCGCGTCCCGCTTCGCCGCCGACGCGAGGGAGGCCTACGCACGTTACGAGTTCCACATGGTGGTGCGGCGGCTCCTGGACCTCGTCACGACCGAGCTCTCGGCGCTCTGGTGCGACGTCCGGAAGGACGCCTTCTACGTGGCGGCCCCCGCCGACCCCGTGCGGCGGTCCGCCCAGACCGCCGCGTGGCGCCTCGTCGAAACGATCGCCACGGCCCTCTCCCCCGTCTGCCCCTTCACGGCCGAGGAGATCTGGGAGGCGACTCCCGGGCGCGCGTCCGACCCGGCGGCCCTCTTCCTGAGAACCTGGGACGACGTCCGGCTCCCCGAGCTCCCCCCGGCCGAGCGGGAGGCCTGGGGCCGCCTCCTCGGCCTCCGCGCCGACGTCGTCGCGCGTCTCGAGCCGCTCCGCCGGGAGGGACGGGTCGGCTCGGCCGCCCAGGCCGCGGTCGAGCTCGGGCCGAGTGCGCTCCTCGACGGGGACCTCGCGGCGCTCGCCCTCGGCGAGGAGGGCCTCGCGGAGCTTCTGGCCGTCCCGCAGGTCGTCCGCGTCCCGGGCGCCGAACCCCTCGACACGGGCGGCGCCTACGCCGGCCTCGCCCTCCGGGTCCGTCCGGCGGACGGCGAGAAGTGCCCCCGCTGCTGGCAGGTGCGGCGCGACACGTCCGCCGACGGCCTCTGTGGCCGGTGCCGGCGCGTCGTCGGCCCGGCGGCGCCGCCGGCGTGACCCGTACAATCGACCCCGTGAGCGCGCCGCCGTCCGAAGCCCTCCGGCTTCGACTCGCCTATCTCGCGCTCGCGGCGGGCGTCATCGTCCTCGACCAGGCGACGAAGGCGGCCGTGGCCGCCGCCATCCCCCTCCACGGGACGACGCCGGTCATCCCGGGCTTCTTCGACCTGACCCACGTCCGGAACACCGGGGCCGCCTTCGGCATCCTGGCCGGGGCGGCGTCGCCCGGCCGGACGCTTCTGCTGACCGGCGTGGCGCTCCTCGTCTTCTGCGGCGTCGTCCTCTACGCCTGGCGCTCGCCGGTCCGGGACCGGGTGCTCCAGACCGCCCTCGCCTTCATCTCGGGGGGCGCCGTCGGCAACCTGATCGACCGGATCCGCTTCGACTCGGTGACGGACTTCCTGCGCTTCTACCTCGGAGCCCACGAGTGGCCGTCGTTCAACGTCGCCGACAGCGCGATCACGATCGGCGTGCTCCTCCTCGCGTGGGACATCTGGCGGCGCCCCGGGCACGAGCCCGCGGCCGCCTCGGGCAAGGCCGGCGCCTGACGAGCCGATGCATCCCGAACTGATCCGGATCGGCTCCTTCGCGCTCCCCTCCTACGGCGTGGCGCTCGCGTGCGCCTTTCTCGCGTCGATCGCCCTCCTCCGGCGGCGGGCTCCCTCCTTCGGCGTCCGGCCGGACGACGCGGCCGACGTGGCGATCTGGCTCCTCCTCTCAGGGCTCCTGGGGGCGAAGCTCCTCCTCCTGATCGTCGAGGGGCCCCGGTACCTGCAGTCGTGGGACGCCTTCGTCGAGTTTCTCCGCTCCGGCGGCGTCTTCTACGGCGGCCTGATCGGCGCCGTCCTCGCGCTCGCCGTCGTCCTCCGGAAGCGCCACATCGCCTTCTGGACCTTCACGGACATGGCGGCGCCGGCGATCGCCCTCGGTCACGCCATCGGCCGGATCGGCTGCCTGATGGCCGGCTGCTGCTGGGGCCGGGAGTGCTCCGTCCCCTGGGCCATCACGTTCACCGACCCGGTGGCCGAACGGAACGTCGGCGTCCCGATCGGGATTCCCCTCCACCCGACGCAGCTCTACGAGTCGCTCGGGCTCTTCGCCCTCTGCGGCCTCCTCCTCCGGTTCGAGAAGCGCCGCTGGCCGGGCCAGACGTTCGCCTGGTACCTCGGCTCCTACGCGCTCCTCCGCGGGACGATCGAGTTCTTCCGCGGCGACCCCCGCGGCGCCGTCCTCGGCGGCGCCGTCTCGACCTCCCAGCTGATCGCCCTCGCCGGCATCGCCGCGGCCTTCGGAATCGCCCTGGCGAACCGGAAGAAGGGCTCCCGGCCCCCGGCGTGACGCCCCGCGTCCGGTCGATCACCGCCGACCGCGGCGACGACCGCGAGCGGCTCGACCGCGTCCTCCTGCGGCACCTCGCGGACCTTCCCGAGGCGACGCGCACCCGCATCCAGGAGTGGATCCGCGCCGGGGAGGTGACCGTCGGGAGCCGGCCCGCGAAGCCCTCCGAGAGAGTCCGGACGGGCGACTCGATCGTCGTGGTCCTCCCCCCGCCGCCGCCCCCGAAGCCGGAGATCGTCGCCCAGGAGATCCCCCTCTCCGTCCTCTGGGAGGACGACCACCTCCTCGTCCTGGACAAGCCCGCCGGCCTCGTCGTCCACCCCGCCGTCGGCCACCGGGACGGAACCCTCGTGAACGCCCTCCTTCACCGCTCCCGGGAGTGGGCCGGCCCCGCCGACCGTCCCGGCCTCGTCCACCGCCTCGACAAGGACACCTCCGGGGTCCTCCTGATCGCGAAGACGGAGCCGGCCCTCTCCGGCCTGGGGAAGGCCATGAAGGAGAGGCGGCTCGAGAAGGACTACCTGGCGGTCGTCTACGGGCGTCCCCCCGTGCGCAAGGGGAAGGTCGAGCTCGGCATCCTGCGCGACCCCGCCGACCGCAAGAGGATGACGGCCTCGAAGACCGCGGGGCGGCCGTCGGCCACCCTCTACGAGCTCCTCGCGGAGTCCCCCGGCACGGGCCCGGGCGTCTCCCTCCTGAGGTGCCGGCTGGTGACCGGCCGCACCCACCAGATCCGCGTCCACCTGAAGGCGATCCATCTTCCGATCGTGGGCGACCCGGTCTACGGCGCGGTGCGGTGGAAGGGCCTCAAGGACGAGTCGCTCCGGGAGGCCTGCCGGACGTTTCCGCGGCAGGCGCTGCACGCGTGGCGGCTCTCGCTCGCCCACCCGGTCACCGGGGAGCGGCTCGCCGTCACGGCGCCCCTCCCGGCCGACCTCGCCTCGCTCCTCGCGGCGGCCTCTCTCGCGCCCCCCGCGGTGTAATCTCGCCGCTGCCATGACGACGACGCTGCGCGCCACGCCGAAGGTCTCCCGCCGGGGCGAGGTGATGCCCCCGTCCCCGATCCGGAAGCTGATGCCTCTCGCCAACGAGGCGAAGGCCCGGGGCGTGAAGGTCCTCCACCTCAACATCGGCCAGCCCGACCTCGAGACGCCCGAGCCGATGCGTCGGCGCCTCACGCAGCTCAAGGAGACGGTCTACGCGTACTCCCCGTCGAACGGGACGCCGGAGTACCTCGACTTCCTCCTCGCCTACTACGGGCGCCTCGGACTGGCGCTCGAGAGGGACCAGATCCTCGCGACGACGGGCGGGAGCGAAGCGCTTCTCTTCGCCTTCATGGCCTGCGCCGACCCCGGCGGCGAGATCCTGACCGTCGAGCCCTTCTACACCAACTACCGCTCCTTCGCGGCGATGGCGGGGCTGACGCTCCACCCGATCGTGACGCGGGGCGAGGACGGCTTCCACCTCCCGGGCCGCGCGGCCTGGGAGAAGGGGTTGACGCCGGGGACGCGCGTCGTCCTCCTCTGCAACCCGAACAACCCGACCGGCACGGTCTACGCCCGGGAGGAGCTCCTCGTCGCGGCGGAGTTCTGCCGCGACCACGGGCTCTTCTTCATCTGCGACGAGGTCTACCGCGAGTTCCTCTACGACGGGCGCGCGTCGGTCAGCGCCCTCTCGCTCGACGGGTACGAGAGCCAGGTCGTCGTCGTCGACTCCCTCTCGAAGCGGTTCTCGGCCTGCGGCATCCGCCTGGGGGCCCTCGTGACGCGGAACCGCGACGTCGCCGGAGCCTGCAACCGGATGGCCCAGGGACGGCTTTCACCCCCCGGGCTCGCCCAGTTCATCGCGCCGGGCGCCCTCGAGCTGGGACCGGACTACTACCGGAGCGTCGTGACGGAATACCAGAAGCGCCGCGACACCCTCTACGAAGGGCTCTCCCGGCTTCCCGGCGTCTTCCTCCGGAAACCGGAGGGGGCCTTCTACTTCGTCGCACGCCTTCCGATCGACGACTGCGACGACTTCGCGGCGTGGCTCCTCACGGACTTCCAGCTCGCCGGCCGGACCGTGATGGTCGCTCCCGCGAGCGGTTTCTACGTGACGCCGGGCCTCGGCAAGAACGAGGTCCGGATCGCCTACGTCCTCAGGGACGAGGAGCTGCACCTCGCGGTGGAGGTCCTCGCCGCCGCGCTCCCCGCGTACCGGAAAGCCCGGAACCTGGGGTGATCCCGGGGAACCCGGCGGCCGGGCTCCCCCGACCCCTCCGCGCCCCTCCGACGCCGCCGGCTCAGCGCCTCGGCGTCCTCACGACCGGCTGGTCGGGGACGTCGATCTGCGCCTTCTGGATCTTTCCCGAGTAATCGACGTAGATCGACTTCCACTCGGAGAAGACGTCCAGGCCGGCCGTCCCCGCCTCGCGGTGTCCGTTCCCGGTCTGCTTGATGCCGCCGAACGGGAGATGCGTCTCGGCGCCGATCGTCGGGAGGTTCACGTAGAAGATCCCGGCCTCCAGGTCCCGCATCGCGGTGAAGGCCTTGTTGACGTCCTGCGTGAAGATGGCCGACGAGAGGCCGTAGTCGCTGTCGTTCGCGACGTCGATCGCCTCTTCCAGCGACCCCACGGGGATGACGACGGTGACGGCCCCGAAGATCTCCTCCCGGGCGATCCGCATCCGGCGGTTCCCGTCCCCGAAGACCGTCGGCGCCACGAACCACCCCTTGTCGTAGGCCCTGCCCGCCAGCCGGCGGCCGCCGGCCACCAGCTTCGCCCCTTCGGCCTTTCCGATCGAGATGTAGTCGAGGACGGTGTCGAGCTGGCTCTCGTTGACCGCCGGCCCCATCTCCACGGTCTCGTCGAGGCCGTTGCCGACCTTCAGGGCCTTCGCCCGCGCGGCGAGCATCTCGGTGAACTTCCGGGCCACCTTCTTGTGGACGATGAGCCGGGAGGACGCCGTGCAGCGCTGTCCGCTCGTGCCGAAGGCCCCCCAGATCGCGCCGTCGACCGCCAGCTCGAGGTTCGCGTCGTCCATCACGATGATCGGGTTCTTTCCCCCCATCTCGAGGTGGACGTGCTTGAACGTCGGAGCGCACGCCTCGTTGATCTTCTGCCCGACGGACGTCGAGCCCGTGAACGAGATCACCTTCACGCGCGGGTCCGCGATGATCGGGTTGCCCACGCGCGTGCCGCTCCCCGTCACGACGTTGAAGACGCCCTTCGGCAGCCCGGCGTCCTGGAGCGCCTGCGCGAAGTGGACGACCGAATGCGGCGTGTCCGTCGCGGGCTTGATGACGATCGTGTTGCCGCAGATCAGGGCGGCCGTCGACTTCCAGGCCGGGATCGCCATCGGGAAGTTCCAGGGCGTGATGAACCCGCAGACCCCGATCGGGCTCCGGACGGACATCGCGAACTTGTTCGGAAGCTCCGACGGCGTCGTCTGCCCGTGGAGCCGGCGCCCCTCGCCGGCCATCAGGAAGGCCATGTCGATGGCCTCCTGGACGTCCCCGCGGGCTTCCTTCAGCACCTTCCCCATCTCGCGGGTCATGGCCCGGGCGTACTCTTCCTTGCGCTCGCGGAGGATCTGCCCGAGGCGGTAGAGGACCTCGCCGCGCTGCGGCCCCGGGACGAGGCGCCAGCTCTTGAAGGCCTCGGCGGCGGCGTCCACGGCGTCCTTCACGTCGCGTTCGTCGGAGTCCTGGAAGCGGCCGATCAGGTCGGTCACGTCCGCGGGGTTTCTGTTCTCGAAGGTCTTGCCGGAGCGGGCGGAAACCCACTCGCCTCCGATGAGGTTCCGGTAGACGGGGACGTTCGTTTTCATGGACGGTCCTTTCACGTGACGCCTCAGCCCGTCGGGACCGCGTCGCGGGAGGCCGCCGGGCCGTCGGCCCGCTCCCCCATGTCGACGCTTCCCCGGAACCGGGCGCCCTCGGAGATGACGATTCTCGGGGCCCGGATGTCGCCCTCCAGGACCCCGCCGGGAAGGATCTCCACCCGCTCCGTGGCGACGACGTCGCCTTCGACGCGGCCCCCGATGACGACCACGCGGGCGCTCACCGGCCCGCGGACCCGGCCGTTCGGCCCGAGCCGGAACTCCGCCCGG
>DAOMFB010000020.1:0-16923 GCA_035429585.1 Thermoanaerobaculia bacterium | reverse complement strand
TCGGCCACCTGGAAGGCGAGGCCGACGACCGACACGATGACGGCGACGAGGATGCCCTTCAGAGTGCCGAGAAGGACCACGCCCCCGAAGGCGACGAGCGCCCAGATGAACTCGAGGCGTCGGATCCGGAGAATGGAGGCGAACTCGGCCGGAGCGATCAGCCCGACCGAGTAGACGATCACGACGGCGGCCAGCGTCGCGTGGGGCATCAGCCCGATGGCCGGGGCGAGAAAGAGCATCGTCAGGAGCGTGACCCCCGACGTGACCAACCCGGCCAGCTGCGTCTTCGCCCCGGCGAGACGGTTCACGGCCGTCTGCGACGTGCCGCCGCCGGCCGGCATCCCGCCGAGGAGGGCGCCGAGGGCGTTTCCGAGCCCCGTGGCGAGGAGCTCCCGGTTGCCGCGCGGCGAGGGTTCGTCGCTTCGCGCGAAGGCGCGACCGGCGGCCATCGTCTCGGTGAAGCTCATCAGGGCGATGCCGAGCGCCGCCGGCCAGAGGCCCTCGGCGAGCGACGGATCCGGGAGGACCGGCGAGGGGAACCCCTGCGGCACGTGGCCGACGACGCCCACCCCCTGCGCCCCGAGCCCGAGGGCCTTCACGCCGAGGATCGCCGCCGCGATCGCGATGAGGGGCGCCGGGAGCTTCGGGGCAACGTGCTCGATCCCGACGAGGAGGAGGATGGTCGCCGCCCCGACCGCGAGCGTCGGCACGGAGGTTTCCGGGACGCCCCGGAGGACCTCGGCCACGTTGTGGAAGAAGCCCCCCTTCCGGATGTGGATCCCGAGGAGCTTCGGCAGCTGGTCGAGGACGATGACGAGCCCGATCCCCGCCTTGAACCCGACGAGGACCGGCTCGGAGATGAAGTTGGCGAGGAACCCCATCCGGAGGACCGCGGCGGCGACGAGCACGATCCCCACCATCAGCGTCAGCGTGGCCGCGGCCCGGAGGAGTCCGGCGGAATCGCCCGGGAGGGAGAGCGCCGAGAATTCGGCCCCCGCGAGGATGGCGAGCGTCGTCGTCGTGCTGACGCTCAGGGGCCGCGAGCTCCCGAAGAGCGCGTAGACGAGCATCGGCACGAAGGCCGTGTAGAGACCGACCTCCACCGGAAGTCCCGCAACCGTCGCGTAGGCGAGCGCTTTGGGGACGACCACGGCGGCGGTCGTCAGCCCGGCGACGACGTCGGCGGAGAGCCACCCCCGCCGGTAGCCGGCGAGCCATTCGAAGGCGAACCGCGGCCGGGCGGGCGCTCCGCCGCTCACGCGGGCGTCCTCGCCGGGCCCGCGGGACGCCGGATACCGAGCTTCTCCATCCGGGAACGAAGGGTGCTCCGGTTGAGGCCCAGCCGCTCCGCCGCATTCCCCCGGCCGGCGACCCTCCAGCCGCACTCGCCGAGGACCCGGAGGATGTGCTCCCGCTCCACGGCGTCGAGGCTCTCGGAGGCTCCGGCCCCGGCCGCTCCATCGCCCCCGAGGAGCACCCGCTCGTCGAACGCGAGGCTCTCTCCGGAGCTCAGGATGAGCGCCCGCTCGATGGCGTTCTCCAGCTCCCGCACGTTGCCGGGCCACTCGTAGCGCCGGAGGGCCGCCATCGTCCGCTCCGGGATCGTCGTCACGCGGCGCCCGAGGGCGGCGCCCTTGCGCGTCACGAAGAACCAGACGAGGAGCGGGATGTCCTCGCGCCGCTCCCGGAGGGGGGGCAGCTCGATCGGGAAGACGTTGAGACGGAAGAAGAGGTCGGCGTGCCAGCGCCCCTGGCGGACCGCCGCCGCCAGGTCCCGGTTCGTCGCCGCGATGACGCGCGTGTCCACCTTGATCGTCTGCGACGACCCGAGCCGCTCGAACCGCCCCTCCTGCAGGACGCGGAGGAGGCGCCCCTGGAAGTCGAGGGGGAGGTCCCCGATCTCGTCGAGGAAGATCGTCCCCTCGTGGGCCAGCTCGAACCGCCCGATCCGGCGGTGCATCGCCCCCGTGAAGGCCCCCCGCTCGTACCCGAAGAGCTCGCTCTCGATCAGCGTCCCCGGCAGCGCCGCGCAGTTGACCGCGACGAACGGCCGGCGGCTCCGGCGGCTGCGCGTGTGGATCGCGCGCGCGATCAGCTCCTTGCCGGTCCCGGTCTCCCCCGTCAGGAGGACCGTCGTGTTCGTGGAGGCCACCTGCTCGGCCAGGTGCAGGACCTGTCGGAGCGCCGGGCTCTGGCCGACGATTTCGTCGGACGGGCGCGCGGCGGGAGCGTCTTCACGGAGGAGCCGGTTCTCCACCTCGAGCCGCTCCTTCAGGCGCGAGATCTCCTCGAGGCTGGCGCGGAGGTCCCGCTCCTTGCGGTGGCCCACGATCGCGTTCGCGAGGATCTCGCCGAAGAGCTGGAACCGCGCGAGGAGCCTCTCCGGCCAGTCGTGCTCCTTCGTCAGCGAGGAGACGCTGATCGTACCGATCGGGGTTCCGCCGACCCGAAGCGGGAACATCGCGTGCGATTTCATGCCGACCTTCCGGACGTAGGCGCGCTCCTCGGTCCAGCCCGCCGGCAGCTCCTCGGGACGGCGGAAGAGGACCCCGCTGCCGGCCCGGGCGTGGGCGACCCAGTTGGGAAGGTCACGATCGGGCGCGGCCGGAGGAGGCGGGATCCCCGGGACCACGAAGCTCTGCCTCAGGCGGAGGGTTCCGTCCGGATCGAAGAGCGCGAGCGAGCCACGCTCCGCCCCAAGAAAGAGGACGAAGCGCTCCAGGACCCGGTCCATCTCGGCATCGAACTGCTCCGGCGTCGCCGCGAGGAGAGTGGCCGACATCTCCGCCAGCATCGACTCGAAACCGGAGGGTTCCTGGATCGGCTCCCCGGCCACGGCGGCATTCCACCACTGGTGGTGGAAAGCCGCCACAAGAAACCCGCAAGGCCTTCCGGCGACCCTTGGGTTTACGACGCAACTAATTGAAAATACACGTCTTGACGTTTCGCTGGCTTCTCCGGCGGCCTTGGCACTGGATTCGCCACAGGAGAGCGAGCGCCCGATGCTGCGAATCGGTAAGGATCACCGAGGGGACGTCACGGTCGTGCATGTGGACGGCCGTCTGGATGGTGACGGCGTGGAGGCGCTCGAGAGGGAATGCCGGAGCGCGGGACGCCCCCTCGAGCTGGATCTCTCGGGCCTCCTCAACGCGGACGAGGTGGGGCTGTCCTACCTCCGGGCCTCTCGCGAATCGGGCGCGCTCCTCGCAGGCGCCTCGCCGTTCCTCCGTCTCCTCCTCGACGGGGAACGGCGGAGAACCGGCCGGAGAGGCGGTGCGCCCTGACACGGTCACACGACGGACGAGACGAACGTGCAGGGCAGAGGCCCTGCAGGAGGACGTGATATGAGACGGCTTCTCAGGATCGTGACGACCCTCGCCCTCGCCGTCGGCGTGGGGGGTGCTGCCCGAGCGCAGACGGAGCCGCCCCAGACGGACCCCGCGCCGAGCGCCAAGGCGGACGCCAAGAAGCCCGGGCCGCGGATGGAGATCTACGGCTTTGCCCAGCTCGACATGATCGAGGACTTCGCCAGCGTCAACCCGGACTGGGCCGACACGCTGCGCCCCACGAAGCTGGAGGCCTACGACGGCCAGTACGGCAGCGGCAGCCACTTCTACGCCAGCGTCAAGCAGAGCCGCCTCGGCGTGAAGGCGTGGGTGCCGACGGGCTGGGGCGAGCTGGAGACCTGCGTCGACTTCGACTTCTTCGGCGTCGGGGCGGACGCCGGGCAGACGACGATCCGGCTCCGCCACGCCTACGCCCAGCTCGGGCACTTCCTCGCCGGGCAGGCGGAGAGCGTCTTCATGGACCTCGACGTCTTCCCGAACCAGCTCGACTACTGGGGCCCGAACGGGATGGTCTTCTTCCGGAACGTCCAGTTCCGGTACATGCCCCTCATGGGCGCCACCCGCGTCTGGATCGCCCTGGAGCGGCCGGGTTCGAGCGGCGACGGCGGCGTCTACTCCGACCGACTCGCCATCCAGAACATCAAGCCCCGGAACCCCCTCCCGGACCTGACCGCACAGGTGCGGAACACCGGCGACTGGGGGCACGTCCAGTTCGCCGGCCTCGTCCGCGAGATCGCCTGGAGCGACACGCTCCCCGACCCGTACGACCTCAACGGGAGCGTCGTCGGGTGGGGGCTCACCCTCAGCTCCGTCCTCAACGTGACGAAGAACGACGCTCTTCGCCTGCAGGCCGTCTACGGGCAAGGGTGCGAGAACTACATGAACGACGCACCCGTCGACGTCGCCATCGAGAACAACTTCGGGGACCCGAAGAAGCCGATCCGGGGGAAGGCGGTCCCGATGTGGTCCCTCGTCGCCTTCCTCGACCACAACTGGAGCCCGAAGCTCTCGACCGCGATCGGCTATTCCCGGCTGACAATCGACAACACGACCGGGCAGACCCCGGACGCCTTCCATGTCGGCCAGTACGCCCTCGCGAACCTCCTCTGGACACCGGTGAAGAACGTCATGGCGGGCGTCGAGGGGCTCTGGGGGTACCGGAAGAACTACTCGGACGGGTTCTCGACGAACGACTGGCGGATCCAGGTGTCCGTCAAGGGGAGCTTCTCGTGGACGCTGGGAGGAAAGTGATGAACCCGACGAAGCGCCTCGCCGGTCCGGCCGTCCTCCTCGCCGCGGCCCTGTTCGCCCCGGCCGCCCCGGCCCAGACCCCCGACGAGATCCGGAAGGCCATCAACGCCGCCTATGAAAAGTACAAGGACTTCAAGGAGGGGGCCAACGCCGACTACATCCCGGCCCTCGCGAAGGTCGACCCGAAGATCTTCGGCATCGCCCTCGTGACGCCGGACGGGAAGGTCTACACGGCCGGGGACGTGACGTCCGAGGTCTCGATCCAGTCCATCTCGAAGGTCTTCACGATGGCGAAGGTCATCGAGGAGTCCGGGCCCGAGGCGATCGTCAACACGATCGGCGTCGACGCGACCGGGATGCGGTTCAACTCGATCGTCGCCGTCGAGCTCGCCAAGAAGGCCCTCGGCGGGCCCGAGATCAACCCGCTCGTGAACCCCGGCGCCATCACGGCCACGAGCATGCTCAAGGGGGCGAGCCGCGAGGAGATCTGGAAAGGCCTCCTCGCGACCTACTCCGACTTCGCCGGGCGGCCCCTCTCCGTCAACACGGAGGTCTTCAAGTCGGAGTCCGACACGAACCAGCGGAATCAGGCGATCGGCTACCTGATGTACGCCTACGAGTACATCAAAAAGGACCCGATGCGGGCCACGGACATCTACACGGAGCAGTGCTCGGTGAACGTGAACGCGAGGGATCTGGCCGTGATGGCCGCGACGCTCGCGAACGGCGGGCGGAACCCGCTGACGGGCAAGCAGCTGGTCAAGGTGGAGAACGTCCCCGGGATCCTCGCCGTGATGGCGACGGCGGGTCTCTACGACAACTCCGGGAAATGGCTCTTCGCCACGGGCCTTCCCGCCAAGAGCGGCGTCGGCGGAGGCCTCATCGCCGCCTCACCGGGGAAGTTCGGGATCGCGGTCGTCTCCCCCCCGCTCGACGACGCGGGAAACAGCGTCCGGGCCCAGAAGGCCATCGCCGACGTCGCGAAGGCCCTCAGGGGAAACCCGTATGCCGCGACGCCCCGCTGAGCGGTGCGGCCGCCCGGGCCTGTTGCTAGACTCGACCCGTCCCATGTGAGACCGGGATTCAACGCTTTGATGGAGGGTGCCGCGTGCATCTGAGTTTCAGGATCCGACTCGTCCCGACCTCCCTTCTGGCCGCCGCCCTTCTGGCGCCTGCCTGCGCGAAGAAGGAGGCCCCCGTCCCGCCGCCCCCCGTCGTCGAGGTGGCGCCCGTGATCCAGAAGGACGTCTCGATCACGAGCGAGTGGATCTCGACGCTCGACGGCTTCGTGAACGCCGAGATCCGGTCGCAGGTGACCGGCTACCTCCTCAAGCAGGCCTACCGGGACGGCGCGCTCGTCAAGAAGGGGGAGCTCCTCTTCGAGATCGACCCGCGCCAGTTCCAGGCCGCCGTGGACCAGGCGAAGGGGACCCTCGCCCAGTACAAGGCGACGCTCGCGAACGCGAAGACGACCGTCGCCCGCTACCGCCCCCTCGCCGCCCAGAA
Organism: Thermoanaerobaculia bacterium; assembly: GCA_035429585.1. Classification (GTDB taxonomy): domain Bacteria; phylum Acidobacteriota; class Thermoanaerobaculia; order UBA5066; family UBA5066; genus DAOMFB01. The sequence goes on along the minus strand of DAOMFB010000020.1, from coordinate 10,819 downwards.
GGCGATCAGCCAGCAGGAGCTCGACGACGCCGTCACGCAGGAGCTGACCGCGCAGGCGAACGTCGAGTCGGCCCAGGCGAATCTCGAGAAGGCGCAGCTCAACCTCGAGTGGACGCGTGTCGTCTCCCCGATCGACGGGATCGCCGGGATCGCCAAGGCGCAGGTCGGAGACCTCGTCGCCGCGCAGACAGTCCTGACCGCCGTCTCGCAGGTCGACCCGATCAAGGCCTACTTCAACCCGAGCGAGCAGGAATACCTCGCCTGGACGGCCAAGATCGGCTCCCCGGAGAGGCTGCTCGCCGAGGCCATCGCGAACCGCCTGCCGGCCAACCTCGAGCTGATCCTCTCGGACGGCTCGGTCTACCCCGAGCGCGGGCGCGCCTATCTCCTCGGGCGGAACGTCGACGTGAAGACCGGGACGATAATGATGGCGGGGGTCTTCCCGAACCCGGGGGACATCCTCCGTCCGGGCCAGTTCGGGAAGATCCGGCTCGTGACGGCCACCCGGAAGGGGGCGCTCCTCGTGCCTCAGCGGGCCGTCTCGGAGCTGCAGGGGGCCTTCCAGGTCGCCGTCGTCGGGCCCGACAACAAGGTCGAAATCAAGGCCGTCGAGCCGGGCGAGCGGTACGGAAGCCTCTGGGTTATCGCGAAGGGGCTCGCCCCCGGCGACAAGATCGTCGTCGAGGGGGCGCAGAAGCTGCGGCCGGGAATGGCCGTGAACCCGAAGCCGGCGGCGCCCGCCGCGGGGGCTCCGGCGCCGGAGGCGGGGAAGTAGGCCGTGGCCCGATTCTTCATCAACCGCCCCATCGTCGCGATCGTCATCGCCATCATCACGGTCATCGCCGGCCTCGTGGCGATGACGGGCCTTCCGATCGCCCAGTTCCCCAACATCGCCCCGCCGATGATCTCGGTCAACGCGACCTACACAGGGGCGGACGCCGTCACGATCGAGCAGTCCGTCGCGACGCCCATCGAGCAGCAGATGAACGGCGTCAAGGGCATGCTCTACATGCAGGGGATCAACGCGAACAACGGGACGATGCTCCTGCAGGTGACCTTCGACATCGACTCCGATGTCGACATCGACCAGGTCAACACCCAGAACCGCCTCTCGCAGGCGCAGGCGAGCCTCCCGCGGGACGTCACGAACTACGGGATGACCGTGACGCAGTCGATGGGAATCCCGCTCCTCGTCGTGTCGCTCGTCTCGCCGAAGGGGAGCTACGACGCCCTCTTCCTGGCGAACTACGCGACGATCACGATGAACAACCCCCTCTACCGCGTCCCGGGCGTCGGCCAGATCACGATCTTCGGCGCCGGGAACTACGCGATGCGGATCTGGGTGAAGCCCGCGATGCTCGCCAAGCTCGGGCTCACCGTCCCGGACCTCTACAACGCCGTCCAGAAGCAGAGCAACGTGAATCCGGCCGGCCAGATCGGCGGGGCGCCGGCCCCGCCCGGGCAGGAGATGACGTACACGGTCCGCGCGCAGGGGCGGCTCGTGACCGCCGAGGAGTTCGGCGAGATCGTCGTCCGGGCGAACCCCGACGGCTCCGTCGTCCGCCTGAAGGACGTCTCCCGGATCGAACTCGGCGCGCTCTCCTACAGCCAGACCGCCCGGATGAACGGCGTTCAGACGGGTGCGATCGCGATCTACCAGAGCCCCGGCTCGAACGCCCTCGCCGTGGCGGACGGATGCAAGAAGGTCCTCGAGGAGCTGAAGGAGAAGTTCCCGAGTGACCTCGACTACGTGATCTCTCTCGACACGACGAAGCCCGTCACCGAGGGGATGAAGGAGATCGAGCACACTCTCTTCGAAGCGATGGTCCTCGTCATCCTCGTCGTCTTCATCTTCCTCCAGAACTGGCGGGCGACGCTGATCCCGATGATCGCGGTCCCCGTCTCGCTGATCGGGACCTTCGCGGTCTTCCCGATGCTCGGCTTCTCGATCAACACCCTCTCCCTCTTCGGCCTCGTCCTCGCGATCGGCCTCGTCGTGGACGACGCCATCGTCGTCGTGGAGGCGGTCGAGCACCACATCGAGAAGGGGCTCTCCCCGAAGGAGGCCACGATCAAGGCGATGGAGGAGGTCACCGGCCCGGTCGTCGGGATCGCCCTCGTCCTCTCCTCGGTCTTCATCCCGGTCGCCTTCATGGGAGGGATCCAGGGGCGGCTGAACAAGCAGTTCGCCGTCACGATCGCGATCTCCGTCATCATCTCGGCCTTCAATGCCCTCACGCTCTCCCCCGCCCTCTCGGCGATGCTGCTCCGCCCGCGGAAGGAGTCGAAGGGGCCGCTCGCGCGCTTCTTCAAGGGATTCAACGACGTCTTCCTGAAGCTGACGCACGGCTACGTCGACCTCTCGCACGGCCTGATCCGGAAGTCGGCGATCGCGATCCTCCTGCTCGCCGGCTTCGCCGCCGCCGACGGGCTGATCGGAAAGAAGCTCCCTTCGAGCTTCCTTCCCGAGGAGGATCAGGGGTACTTCTTCCTCAACACGACCCTTCCGAACGCGAGCTCGCTCCAGCGGACCGACGAGACGTTCAAGAAGATCGAGGCGATCCTCGCGAAGACCCCGGGGATCGAGTACACGACCTCGATCATCGGCTACAGCCTCCTCGTCCAGTCGAACGCCCCCTACTTCGGGTTCGCCTTCGTCGCGCTCAAGCCGTGGGACGAGCGGAAGACGCCGGACCTCAAGGCCGACGCCATCATGCGGAGGCTCAACGCGGAGCTCGCGACGACCCTGCCCGAAGGGGCCGCCTTCGCGTTCCCCCCGCCGGCGATCCCCGGCCTCGGGCAGTCGGGGGGATACTCGTTCTGGCTGCAGGACAAGAGCGGAGGCTCGGTCGCCTTCCTCGCGGAGAACGTCCAGAAGTTCCTCGCCGCCTGCGCCAAGCGGCCCGAGCTCTCCCGTCCCGCGCCGATCTTCTCGGCCGGCGTACCGCAGGTCTACGCGGACGTGAACCGCGACAAGGTCCTGAAGCAGGGGGTCCCGCTCGGGGACGTCTACCAGACGCTGCAGGCCTACCTCGGCGGCCTCTACCTGAACCAGTTCAACCGGTTCGGCTACCAGTGGATGGTCTTCCTGCAGGCCGAGGGGTCCGAGCGGACGAAGCGGGAAGACATCGGGAACTACTTCGTCCGGAACGACGAAGGAAAGATGGTCCCGCTCTCGGCTCTCGTGACGACGAAGGACATCTCGGGCCCCGAGTACACGAACCTCTTCAACCTCTACCGGGCGGCGAAGATCGTCGGAAATCCGGCCCCGGGGTACAGCTCCGGCCAGGCGATGGCGGCGCTCGAGGAGGTCGCGAGGGAGGTCCTGCCCCGCGAGATCGGCTATTCCTGGGGCGACCTCTCGTACCAGGAGAAGAAGGCCGAGGGGACGGCCGGGCTCGTCTTCGGCCTCTCCTTCCTCTTCGTCTTCCTGATCCTCGCCGCCCTTTACGAGAGCTGGTCGCTCCCCTTCAGCGTCCTCCTGACCGTGCCCGTCGCCGTCCTGGGGGCCTTCGTCGGCCTTCTCGGCCGCGGGTTCGACTTCGACGTCTACGCCCAGATCGGCCTCATCATGCTGATCGGCCTCGCCGCGAAGAACGCCATCCTGATCGTCGAGTTCGCGATCCTCCAGCTGAAGGAGGGGAAGGACTTCGTGGACGCCGCTCTCGAAGGGGCGCGCCTCCGCCTCCGGCCGATCCTCATGACGTCGTTCGCCTTCATCCTCGGATGCGTCCCGCTCTGGCTCGCGTCCGGGTCGGGAGCCGAGTCCCGGAAGATCCTCGGAACGGTCGTCATCGCGGGAATGCTCGCGGCGACCGGCATCGCGATCTTCATCATCCCGGCCCTCTTCGTCATCATCGAGAAGCTGGCCCACCGGGGGAAGGGACCGGAGCACGCCCCGGCCGGTGCCGCGCCCCCGATCTCTCCGTCGGCTGGAGGGCACTGACGTGAAGAGACTCGCCGTCCTCTCCGCCGCCCTGCTCCTCGCCGGCGGGTGCGCCGTCGGCCCCGACTACAAGCGTCCCGACGTCGCGGTCCCGGAGAGCTACCGGGAGGTGCAGGGGCCGCCGGCCCCGGCCCCCTCGCTCGCGAACCAGCCGTGGTGGGAGATCTTCAAGGACGACCAGCTCAACGGCCTGATCGACGAGGCGCTCCGGAACAACTACGACGCGAAGATCGCGGCCGCCCGCGTCGAGGAGTTCCGCGCCCGCTCCGGAATCGCGAAGTCCGAATTCTTCCCGCAGATCGGCTACGCCGGCGGCGTCTCGCGCGGCCTCACCTCGACGTACGTGAATCCCGGCGCGACGACCGGCAACCAGGTCGCGGCCAACGTCAACTTCGGATGGGAACTCGACCTCTGGGGCCGGGTCCGTCGGCTGAACGAGGCCGCCAAGGCGCAGTACCTCGCGAGCGAGGAGGTCCGCCGGGGCGTCCTCCTGTCCCTCGTCTCGGACGTCGCCCAGACCTACTTCCGCCTCCTCGACCTCGACCGCGAGCTCGTCATCATGAAGGAGACGGTCGCTTCGTTCCGGGAGACGTACGACCTCTTCAACCGGAAGCTCGAAGGGGGCGCCGCCTCGGCCGTCCAGACGGCCTACGCCGCCGCCGCGATGGAGCAGGCCGCCGCGCAGGTGCCCGAGACCGAGCGGCTGATCGAGGCGACGGAGAACCAGCTCGCCGCCCTCCTCGGCCGGAACCCGGGCCCGATCCCGCGGGGGAAGCCCCTCGACGGCCAGTTCGACCCGCCCGCCGTCCCGGCCGGCCTCCCCGCGGACCTTCTCCGGCAGCGCCCCGACATCCAGGCCGCCGAGCAGGACATGGTCGCCGCAAACGCCCAGGTCGGCGTCGCCGTCGCGAGTTTCTTCCCGACGATCAGCCTGACCGGCGTCTTCGGCGGCGTCAGCCCCGACGTCTCGAATCTCTTCGGGGCCGGGAAGGCCTGGTCGATCGCCGCCGGCCTCGTGGGGCCCCTCTTCCAGGGGGGAAAGCTCCGGAGCCAGTACGAGGTCGCGGTCGCCCAGTGGGAGCAGGCGAAGCTCCGGTACGAGCAGACCGTGACGAACGCCTTCGCCGAGGCGACGACCGTCCTCTACGCCCGGCAGAAGCTCCTCGACTCGGAGGCCGCGCTCCGGCGGACCGCCGACCAGTACGCCGAGATGGTCCGGCTGCAGAACATCCGGTACAACGCGGGCCTCGCGAGCTATTTCGAGGTCCTCTACGCGATGCAGCAGCTCTACCCGGCCGAGCTCACCCTGACGCGGGCCCGGCTCCAGCTCCTGAACGACTACGTCGACATCTACAAGGCGCTGGGCGGCGGCTGGAACCAGCCGGAGCTGCCGCCGCCTCCGGGTCAGCCGGCTCCGGCCCCGCCCCCCCCGGCCAAGTGAGGGTCAGGACCGGCCGTCGTCCGCCCGGCCCCTCGCGCCAGCCGCGACCTCCATGCTGACGAGGCGGGCCAGGAGGATGGCCGGGTAGAGCAGCCCGACGAGGGATTCCAGGTTCGCGAGCGAGCGGGCCACGGGAGCCGCCGGCGTGATGTCGCCGTAGCCGACCGTGGTGAGCGTGGTGAAGCTGAAGTAGACGAAGTCCTGCGCCGCCCCCGGGCCGGTGCCCGTCCCCCCGAACGCGCCGGGCCGGAAGAGCGCCACGAGCTCGTACGTCTCCGCCCAGATCAGGCCGAACAGGAGATAGGCCGCCACCGCGCCTTCGATCCGCTGCCGTGTGATGCGGCCCTGCTGGAAGACCCGTGTCAGGACGATCGCGGCGAGAAGAACCAGCGTGACGAGGGAGGAGATGCCTTTCGCAACCGACAGGTCGACGAGCGGCACGAGCCGGGCCGTCCACCGCACCAGGAGCGCGGCCGCGGCCGAGACGGAGACGACCCACGCGAGGGCCTTCCTCCACGAGACGGCCCAGGCGCCCGTCACGAGCAGGAGGGTGAAGAGGACGTCCCCGAAAAAGCGCGCGAACGGCCGCTGCTGGATGACGACGGGGACGACGAAGAGTCCGACGACGAGGAGGGCGAGAAAAACGGTCAGGCCGCGATCCTCCTGCCAGAACCGGTTGAACCTCCTCCAGACCCTGCCGATCACGTCGATCTCCTGCGGGCATTCTAGAGGGCGTTCGGGTCCGCTCTCGCGGTCGGCGCGTTACGATGAGCCACCGAGCTCTCGCCGGTCCCTCCGTGCCCCCTTCCGAAAGGAGCCGCATGCCATGAGTTCTCCGCGTCGCCTCGCCCCCACGCTGGCCCTCTTCGTGCTCCTTCTCGCCCCGCTCACGGCCCGGGCCCAATGGGTCTTCGTGGCGCGCAAGGCGCTCGGAAAGATCCAGACGCTGACCCAGAAGGAATCGACCGGCGCGCCCGGCTACAGCGTCGCGACGGTCATACTGACCGGCAAGGCTGACAAGGTCTACGAGATCGCCGTGAAGACCGCCCAGTCGTCCCCCAAAGGCCGCCTCACGTACCAGGATCCCGCCACGCACACCCTCGAGTTCGCCGCCGGCGGGCAGGTCGTCGGCCTGAGGGTCTCGCAGGTGGACTCGCAGAAGGTCCAGATCCTCATCGCCTCCGCCGCTTCCGCCGGCAAGCCGGACGCGACGCCGGCCGCCGTCGAGGCGACTCTCCGGGTCTGCAAGGAGATGGGCGCGACCTGCGACGTCGTGAAGTAGGCCGGCCCGCGAAGACCCCGCCCGCGGGCGGGGTGATGCGCTTGTATCAGCCGTGACGAGGGGCGCTGCGGGATCCCGTCCGCGGCGGTATCGTCGGGACCGAGCCACATTCCAGAGACACCCCCGATCCGGAGGAGCGTCCCCATGCCGCGTTCCATCATGCCCGGGCCTGTTCCGGCGGCTTCGTGGCCGCTCGCCCTCCTCTCCGTCCTCGTCCTCGGGGCCGGCGGCTGCGGGAAGAAGCCTCCGGCGGCGGCACCGCCGGCGCCGGCCGTCACCGTCGTGACGGTGGCGCCGAAGGACGAGCCGGTCAGCTCCGAGTTCGTCGGGCAGACGCAGAGCTCCCACCTCGTGAACATCCAGGCCCGGGTGAGCGGCTTTCTCGACAAACGGATGTACACGGAGGGAGCGGTCGTGAAGGAAGGGCAGGTCCTCTTCCAGATGGACCCGAAGCCCTTCCAGGCCCAGCTCTCGCAGGCGAAGGCCGCCCTTGCCCAGGCCGAGGCCGCCAAGGAGACCGCCCGGCTGAACCTGGAGCGGACCCGGCCCCTCACCGAGTTGAACGCCCTCTCCCAGAAGGACCTCGACGACGCGACCGGCCAGTACCAGTCTGCGGCCGCCGCCGTCGAGCAGGCGAGGGCCGAAGTCGAGACCGCGCAGCTGAACCTCTCCTACACGACGATCACGAGCCCCATCACCGGCGTCTCGAGCTCGGCCCGGCAGACGGACGGCACCTTCATCAACTTCCAGAACAGCCTCCTGACGACCGTGGCCACCCTCTCTCCGATGTGGGTGAACTTCAGCCTCTCCGAGAACCAGATGCAGAGCTACCGGGACCAGGTCGAGCGCGGCCTGATCCTCCTGCCGAAGGACAAGATCTACACGCTCGAGATCGTCCTCGTGGACGGCTCGGTCTACCCGCACACGGCGCAGATCACGTTCGCGGAGCCCTCCTTCAACGCTGCGACGGGGACGTTCCTGATCCGGGGCAGCGTGGCGAACCCCGACGGCGTCCTCCGTCCGAACCAGTACGTCCGCGTCCGCGTGAAGGGCGCGGTCCGGCCGAAGGCAATCCTCATTCCGCAGCGGGCGGTCCATCAGGGGTCGCAGGGGCACTTCGTCTGGGTCGTCCGGGCGGACGGCACCGCCGAGCGCCGCCCCGTCGTCGTCGGCGACTGGAACGGAGACGACTGGTTCGTCACGGAGGGGCTCCGGGCCGGAGACCGCGTCGTCGTAGACGGCGGCCTCACCCTCCGCCCCGACCTGGCCGTCAAGGTGACGGAGGCCTCTTCGAAGGGACCGGAGGCCGCGCGGCCGGCATCCCCGGCACCTTCCTCGGGACGGTAGAAGGACGAGGCCGTGTTCTCCCGCTTCTTCATCGAGCGGCCGATCTTCGCGACCGTCGTCTCGCTCATCATCTGCCTCGCCGGCCTCGTCGCCCTCTTCGCGCTCCCGGTGGAGCAGTACCCGGCGATCACCCCCGTTCAGGTCACCGTGAACGCGACCTACCCGGGGGCCGACTCCCAGACCGTGGCCGACTCGGTCGCCGCGCCGATCGAGGCGCAGATCAACGGCGTCGACAACATGATCTACATGTCGTCGGCCAGCTCCTCGAACGGGCAGCTGACCCTCACGGTCTACTTCACGCTGAACACCGACCCCGACATCGCGCAGGTCCAGGTCCAGAACCGGGTCGGCCTCGCCCTCCCCCAGCTCCCGACCGCCGTCACGCAGCTCGGCGTCTCCGTCCAGAAGAAGGCCTCGTCGATCATGATGCTGATCGGGGTCTTCGCGAAGGACGAGGCCTACAGCAGCGACTACGTCGCGAACTACGCGAACGTCTACGTCCTCGACGCCCTCAAGCGCGTCCCCGGGGCCGGACAGGCGCAGATCATCGGCGTCCCGGACCAGGCGATGCGGATCTGGATGAACCCCGACCGGATGGCCTCGCTCGGGATCACGACGACCGACATCCAGCAGGCCGTCGCCAAGCAGAACGCCCTCTACGGCGCCGGGCAGGTCGGGCAGCAGCCGACGGCCGGCAAGGTGCAGCTGACCTTTCCGGTCGTCACGCAGCGCCCGTTCACGCGGCCGGAGGAGTACGAGAACATCATCCTCCGCGCCAGCTCCGACCAGAGCGCCATCGTCTACCTGAAGGACGTGGCGCGCGCCGAGGTGGGCCTCCGGCAGTATCTCGCCGAGAGCAAGCTGAACGGCGTCCCGGCCACCCTCATCGCCGTCTACCAGCAGCCCGGCGCCAACGGCATCGCCGTCTCGAACGGGATCCGGAAGACCCTGGAGGAGATGAAGTCCCGCTTCCCCGCCGGGATCGACTACAAGATCTCCCTCGACACGAACGACTTCGTGAAGATCTCCATCGACGAGGTGAAGAAGACCCTCTTCGAGGCGATTCTCCTCGTCGTCCTCGTCGTCTTTCTGTTCCTCCAGAGCTTCCGGACGACCGTCATCTGCGTGGTGGCGATCGTCGTGGCCCTCGTGAGCACCTTCACGGGAATGCTCGCCCTGGGGTTCTCGATCAATCTCCTGACCCTCTTCGGGCTGGTGCTCGCCATCGGGATGGTCGTGGACGACGCGATCGTGGTCGTCGAGAACGTGGAACGGAACATGGCGCGGTTCCACCTCCCGCCGAAGGACGCCACGATCAAGGCGATGGGAGAGATCGCGGGCTCCCTCGTGGCCGTCGTCCTCGTCATGGCGTCCGTCTTCATCCCGGCGGCCTTCCTCCCCGGCACGACCGGCCAGCTCTACAAGCAGTTCGCCATCACGATCGTCATCTCCGTGGCCGTCTCGGGGTTCGTGGCCCTGACGCTCACGCCCGCCATGTGCGCGCTCCTGCTTCGGCACTCCCCACCGCCGTCCAAGGGGTTCTTCGCCGCCTTCAACCGGGGGGTCGACAAGGTCACCCTCGCCTTCGGGGACGCGGTGATGCTCGTCATCAAGCGGATGGCGGTCGCCTTCGGGGTTCTCGCCATCCTCGTCGGAGCGATCGTCCACCTCTTCCGGGTCCTCCCGACGAGCTTCGTCCCGATGGAGGACCAGGGCTACGTGATGGCGGCGGCGATCATGCCCGACGCGGCCAGCCTCGACCGGACGGCCCAGGTCATGGACCGCGCCGACGCGATCTTCGCGAAGACCCCGGGCGTGGCCGACCGGTCGGAGATCACCGGGTTCAGCCTCCTCGACAACGGCTTCAAGACGAACGCGGGAACCCTCTTCGTGACGCTCAAGCCCTTCGAGGAGCGGTACGCCTCGGCGACGACGGCGAAGGTCCAGAACGCGCGGGCCGTCCTGGCGAACGTGGCCCGGGAGTCCGCCGCCATCCGGGACGGCGTGGTCATGCCGATCCCGCCCGCCGCCATTCCGGGCATCGGGACGACGGGAGGCTTCGAGTTCTGGATCCAGGACACGACGGCCGGCGAGCCGGCGAGGCTGGAGGAGGTCACCCGCCAGTTCCTCGCGAAGGCGGCCCAGCGCCCCGAGCTGACCTCGCTCAACACGACCTTCCGCGCCTCGACGCAGCAGCTTTCGGCCGACGTCGACCGGGACAAGGCGAACCTCATCGGCGTCCCCGTCCAGGACGTCTACAGCGCCATCCAGGCCCAGTTCGGCTCGCTGACCGTCAGCCAGTACAACGAGTACAGCCGGGTCTGGTGGGTCGTCCTCCAGTCCGAGCCGAAGTACCGCCAGAAGCCGGGGGACCTGACGCGTCTCTACACGCGGTCGTCCTCGGGCGAGATGGTGCCTCTCTCGGCCCTCGTGAAGACCCGCTGGGTGACCGGACCCGACCTCCTCCCCCACTTCAACGGCTTCCCGGCCGCGAAGGTGAACGGGAACTCGGCGGGCGGCTACAGCTCGGGGCAGGCGATCGCGGCGATGGAGGAGGTGGCGCGCGAGGTCCTGCCGCCCGGCTACTCCTACGCCTGGTCGGGGCTCGCCTTCGAGGAGAAGAAGTCGGGCGGCACCTCCTCTCTCGCCTTCGTCTTCGGCCTCATCATCGTCTTCCTGGTCCTCGCGGCGCAGTACGAGTCGTGGACCCTCCCCCGCTCCGTCATGATTGCCATCCCCTTCGGTGTCCTCGGCGCCCTGGGCGCCAACTGGCTCCGCGGGCGCTCGAACCACGTCTACTTCC
>DAOMFB010000019.1:0-16968 GCA_035429585.1 Thermoanaerobaculia bacterium | reverse complement strand
TGGATCCACTCGGCGAAGTCGTCGAGGAGCGTGTAGACGACCGGCACGACGACCAGCGTCAGGAGCGTCGACGTGACGAGCCCCCCGATGACGGCCCGGGCCATCGGCGCGCGCATCTCGGCCCCCTGACCGATGGCGAGGGCGAGCGGGAGCATGCCGAAGATCATCGCGAGGGTCGTCATGAGGATCGGGCGGAGCCTCGTCCGCCCCGCCGTGATCAGCGCCGTCCGGCGGTCCATCCCCCGCCGCCGGAGGACCTTCGTGTAGTCCACGAGGAGGATCGCGTTCTTGGTGACGAGGCCCATCAGGAGGATGAGCCCGATGAGCGACATGATGCTGACCGTGTCGCGCGTCAGGACGAGCATGCCTGCCATCCCGACGATCGAGAGCGGCAGCGACAGCATGATCGCGAGCGGGTCGATGAACGATTCGAACTGCGCGGCGAGGATCAGGTAGACGAAGACGATGGCCAGGACGAGCGCCTCGGCGAGATAGCCGAACGACTCCTCCATGATCTCCGTGTCGCCCGACATGAGGACCCGGTAGCCGGGCGACATCGGGACCTTCGCGGCCTCCCGGAGGGCCGCCTGCGCGGCCGTGCCGAGCGGGAGGCGGTCGAGGTTCGCCGAGAGGACGACCTGCCGGGAGAGATCCTGCCGGCTGATCTCCGAGGGCGAGACGGCCCGCTCCACCCGGATGAGGTCGGCCACCGGAACGAGCGCGGCGCCTCCCCGCCCGGCCACGGAGAGCCGCAGCTCCCCCACCTGCCGCACGTCCTCGCGAAGCCTCTCGGGCAGCCGGACCCGGACGTTCACCGCCTCGCCGGCCTCGTCCTCGTACGTCGAGACGATCTGGCCGCCCACGAGCGCGCCGACGGCCCGGACGAGCGCGTCGGTCCCGAGCCCGGCGTCCCGGGCGCGGCTCCGGTCGACGGTCAGGCGGTACTCCGGCAGGTCCTGTTCGAGCGTCGCCTCGAGGTCCACGATCCCGCGGATCCCGTAGAGCGACCTCTTGAGCGCGGCGGCGTACTCCTTCAGCTTCGGGATCTCCTCGCCCCGGACGAGGACCATGAACGGCTTCTGGAAGCTGTCCGGATCCTCCTCCACCGAGGGGATCAGCCCGGGGATCCCGCCGAGCCGGGCCCGGACGTCGCGCATGACGGCGTACTGGTTCCGCGCGCGCTCCCCCCGCTCCTTCAGCTTCACGTAGACGGCCGCGTTCCGGACGGTGTCGGACTCGCCCGCCGCGATCGTCGCGTAGGTGTGCTCGATCTCCGGGAGGCTCCGGAGGGCGCCGAGGACCGCGCCGAGGCGCCCTTTCGTCTCCTCGATCGAGGCGTCGGGCGCCGTCTTGAAGCGGACCATGAACTCCCCGCGGTCGAAGGTCGGGAAGAACTCCGACTCGAGGAGCGCGAAGAGGCCCAGCCCGGCGAAGAAGGCCGCCGTGGCGACGCCGAGGACCAGCCTCCGCCGGTCGAGCGCCCAGCCGACCAGGGCCTTGTACCGGTCGGCCGTCCGGTCGAACCAGCCGTTGAACCGGTCGAGGACCCGGGCCACGGCGTGCCGCTTCCCCGTCCGCTCCACGTCGGGGTCGACCCAGCGCGAGGAGAGCATCGGGTCGAGCGTGAAGGAGACGAAGAGCGAGACGAGGACGGCGAAGGCGACGGTGATCCCGAACTGGAAGAAGAAGCGCCCGACGACCCCCTTCATGAAGGCGACGGGGACGAAGACCGCCATGATCGAGAGCGACGTCGCGAGGACGGCCAGGCCGATCTCCGCCGTCCCGTTCCGCGCCGCCGCCATGTGGTCCTCTCCGTGTTCGAGGTGCCGGACGATGTTCTCCCGGACGACGATCGCGTCGTCGATCAAAAGGCCGATGGCGAGCGAGAGCGCCATCAGCGTCATGACGTTCAGGGTCATCCCGAAGAAGTACATCGCGATGAAGGAGGAGACGACCGAGATGGGGAGCGTCAGGCCCGTGATGACCGTCGACCGCCACGAGTTCAGGAAGCAGAAGACGATCAGGATCGTCAGGAAACCGCCGACGACCATGGTCGTCTGCACGTCGGCGACCGACTCGCGGATCATCACCGACGCGTCCCGGACGAGGTCGATCTCCGTTCCCGGCGGCAGCTCGGGCCGCAGCCGGCCGACCTCGTGCTTCACGGCGTCGACGACGCCGACCGTGTTGGCCTTCGACTGCTTCAGGATCTCGAGTGCCACGGCCGGGACGCCGTTGACGAGAGCGAGGGAGCGCGGCTCCTCGATCCCGTCCACGACCGCGGCCACCTCCCCGAGGGTGACCGGATGCTCGCCACGGTGGCCGATGACCATCGAGGAGAAGCCCGGCACGAAGGCGGGCTTCCCCGCGATCCGGAGCGGCATCTCCGTCCCCTCGCGGTTCAGCCGGCCGAGCGGCGTGTTGACGTTCTCCGCCGCGAGGCCCGCGATGACCTCGTCGACGCCGAGCCCCATCGCCTCGAGCCGCGCCGGGTCGACGAGGACGTTCACCTCCCGCCGGGAGGCCCCCACGAGCCGCACCTTGCCGACGCCGGGGATGCTCTCGAGGCGCCGCTTCACCTTCCGGTCCACGAGGGTCGTCAGATCGCGGGGCGTCAGGGTCCCGGAGCGGACCGCCAGCGCCACGACCGGCATGGCGCCGAAGTCCATCTTCTGGATGACCGGCTCCTTGATCTGCTCGGGCAGCTCGCGCCGGGCCGCGTTGATCTTGGCCCGCACCTCCTGGGACGCGTCGTTGATCCGGACCTGCAGGTGGAACTCGACCATGACCGTGGAGAGGCCCTCGCGCGAGGTCGAGTAGACGTGCCGGACGCCGGCGATCGGGTTGACGGCCTCCTCGATCTTCTTCGTCACCTCCCGTTCGACGGCTTCCGGCGAGGCGCCGGGGAACTCCGTCGTCACGGTCAGGATCGGGAGCTCCACGTCCGGCATCAGCTCGATGGCGAGCCGCCGGTACGAGAAGAGACCGAGCGTCAGGAGGGCGAGCATCAGGACGGTCGCGAAGACCGGCCTCTTGATGGAGAGGTTCGAGAGGAACATCCGGCTCAGGCCCTCTTCGGCGCCACGACCGAGACCCGGTCGCCGTCCGACAGGTTGAACGCGCCTCGCGTGACGACCCGCTCCCCGGCGGACAGCCCCCGCGTCACCTCGACGTCGTCCCCGGCGTTCGCGCCGGTCTCCACGCTCTTCCGGACCGCCCGCTCCCCCTCCACCACGAAGACGACGGCCGACCGCGCCGCGAGGTCCCACGTCACGAAGGCGCTGCGGGGCACCCGGAGCACGTTCTTCCGCTCGCCGGTCACGATCTCCCCCTTGGCGAAGAGGCCGGACTTCAGCGCCTCGTCCGGGTTGTCGACGACCGCCACCACCTTGACCGTCCGGCTCGACTCGTCCGCCGCCGGGTTGATGAAGCTGACCTTCCCCGTGAACGTGCGCCCCGGGACGGCGTCCGTCGTGAAGGAGAGGGGCTGACCGAGGCTCACCCCCGAGATGCGCGACGACGGCACCGTCACCGTCAGATCGAGCCGCCGGTTGTCCACGATCCGGAACATCGGGCGCGGCGACCCCATGTTCTCGATGTAGTCGCCCGGGTTGACGGTCCGGCTCGCGACCACGCCGTCCAGGGGCGACCGGATCACCGTCTTCTCGAGCTTCGTCTCGGCCATCCGCTGCTGCGCCGTCGCCGCCGCCAGCTGGGCTTCGGCCGCCTCCGACGACGTCCGGGCGTCGTCGAGGGCCTGGGGCGTGGCGAGCCCGGCCTCCTTGAGCTTGAGGGTCCGCTCCAGCTCCCGCCGCGCGCGGTTCATCCCGACCTCCGCCGCCAGGAAGTTCGCCTTCGCCGCCGCGGCGGCCGCTTCCGCCTCGCGGGCATCGAACCGGAGGAGGACCGTCCCCTTCGCCACGCGGACCCATTCCGTGACGAGGACCTCGGTCACCGTGCCGCTGTACTCGGTCTTCACCTCGGCCTGGAACTTCGGGGCGAGCGTCCCGACGACCTCGATCGCCTCCTTCAGGTCGCCCGAGACGACGGGCGCCGCGTCGACGGCCACCGCGGGCTTCGCGGTTCCGCCCGCGCCCCCCGCGCCCCGGGAGCATCCGGCAGCGAAGAGGGCGAGAAGAGCGAGGAGGGAAAGACGGGCGTTTCTGGGGCGTCTCATCGGGGGGCTCCTGACGGCCGGGGCTTCGACGCCCCGGAGAGGACGAGATCGAGAACGCGGGAGAGCCCGTCCCGTCCGGGCGAGCGGTCGGGGTGAGCGAGGTGGAAGTCCATGGCGAAGCTGAGGGTTCCGAGGAGGGCGAAGGGGAGGTTCTGTGCGGCGTCCTCCCGGAGCTCCCGTCGGGCGACCCCGTCGTCGACGAGCGCCTGGAACGCGTCGGTGAGGGGCCGGTGCAGCACCTCCACGTCGAACGCCGGGGCCCCCTGCGGGGGCCCCCAGAAGACCGCGTTGACGAACCGGACGGCCGCGGTGTTCTCGGAGAAGACGTCCCAGATCCCGAGGATCAGGCTCCGGATCCGGGACCTCGCGCTGCCGCGGGGCGTCCGGAGCCCGCGAACCGTCTCGTGGACGGTCCGCTCGAGGAGCCGCATGATCTCGAGGTAGAGCCCTTCCTTGCTCCCGAAGTGGTAATAGAGGACCGGCTTCGAGACGCCGGCGCGTTCGACGATCTCGCGGACCGAGGTCGTGGCGTATCCGCGCTCGGCGAAGAGCGCCACGGCCACGTCGACGAGGCGCTGGCGGACGTTCGGGTCGTGGTGCCGCACCGGGGACGCGCTTCCGGCGGCCGTTTCCGTTTGCAAGGGCAACTCCTACCTACCGGTAGGTAATTTCCCCTCCCGGATCGGGGCTGTCATGGTCCCTTCGCATCAGCCGGGGCCGTTCCGCCGCCGCCCCGGCCGCCCCCTACCCCTCCCGGTTCTCGAAGGCCTCCCACTCCTCGTCGGTCCACCACTCGCGCTCGAGGCCGCCGCATGTCGCCCCGTAAGAGGGACAGATGACGCAGCCCTCCCCCCGGACCGCGCCCGAGACGTGCGTCGGCGGATAGAGCCCCGCGAGGCGCTCTCCGTCCGCCTTCGCCGCGAGCTCTTCCGCCGTCGCCTCGCGCATGGACAGCTCGTGGACGCCCGCCTGGCGGAGCCGCTCGTCGCTCTCCGGCAGGAGGACGGAGTTCTCGGCGTCGATGTGCGCGAGAAGGTCGTGCGCGTACCGCGCCGCCAGCTCCCGGAGCTTCGCCGTCTCCTCCGGGGTCGCGCGGCCGGCGGACAGGAGCGGCTCCATCCCGTCGAGGAGGACCGCCATCCGGCGGTGCTGGTCGACGATGGAGAAGATCGGCCCCGAGTCGGGGGGCAGCTCGAGGTGCCTCTCGAGCGCGGGGAAGAGCGTGTCCTCCTCGCGGGCGTGATGCCACGTGCCGGCGAAGAGCCGGAAGAAGCGAAGGTATCCGGCTCCGTCCTCCCCCGCCGCCTCGCCCCGGGCGCGGCGCTCCACGTAGGTCTGGAGCGAGCCCAGAACCCGCTCGATCACTTCGTGCTCCGCGCGGAGGTCGTCGATCAGGCGCACCGGCGTACCGCCCCCGGCGTCACTTCTTCGCCTGCAGCTCGGCCAGCGCGGCCAAGACCTCGTCGCTGTGGACGGAGGGATTCACCTTCAGGAAGACCTTCCGGACCACGCCGTCCGGGCCGATCAGGAAGGTGTTCCGCGCGGCGATCACGCGTTCCGGAGACGTCACGAGCGACCCGTAGGCGGCCGTCGCCGTTTTGCCGGCGTCGGAGAGGAGCCGGAAGCCGAGCCCCTCCTTCGTGCAGAAGTCCTTGTGGGAGTCGACCGAGTCGAGGCTCACGCCGAGGATGACGGCGTTGGCCTTCTCGTACTTCGCGAGGTCGCGCTGGAAGTTGTGCGCCTCGAGCGTGCACCCGGACGTGAAGTCCTTCGGGTAGAAGTAGAGGACGACCCACCTCCCCTTGTACTGCTCGAGCGACACCGTGAATCCGTCCTGGCTCGGCAGGGTGAAGGCGGGAGCCTTCGCCCCGGCGGCGGGCGGTTCCCCGGCCGCGGCCGGAGCGGCGATCGACAGGGCGGCGAGGAGGGCGAGGGCGGCCTTCGGCGCGAGCTTCATCATTGAGACAGACTATCAAACGGACGCGGCGCCGGACGCGCTCAGCCCAGCTCGGCGACGAGCTTTCCGACGAGGGCGACGTACTTCTTCATGGCCTCGTCCTTCGAGGTCCCCTTCCGCTTCGTCCAGGCGTCGTACTTGGCCCGTCCCTTGAGGTCCAGCATCCCCGGGCGCGAGCCCGCGACGTCCCCGTCGGTGGCCTGCTTGTAGAGGCCGTAGAGGTCCAGGAGCTGCTCGTTCGAGGGCCGGGTCGACAGCTTCTCCACGCGAGCCGCCGCCTCCTTGAACTGCTTCGAAAGCGGCTCTTCCTTCTTCGTCGCCATCAGCGTCTCCTTTCGCGCGACTTTAGTGCGAACGCCGGATTCCCGCCAGACCCGGCGGGGCGGCTAACATGGTCAGGCCATGGCCGCGGCGCTCCGGGAGCCCGCCTACCTCTCCCTGCACCGGTCCGGCGAGCTGGCGGTCCGCGCGGCCCGCGCCCGGGAGCGCCTGGCGGACTGCGACCTCTGCGCCCGGTACTGCCGCTGCGACCGCCTGAAGGGAATCTCCGGAGCCGTCTGCCGGACCGGCGCGATGGCCCGCGTTCACGGCTTCGGCCCCCACTTCGGGGAGGAGGACCCGCTCCGCGGGACGCGGGGCTCGGGGACGATCTTCTTCTCGTGGTGCAACCTCCGGTGCGACTTCTGCCAGAACTGGGAGATCAGCCAGCGGGGGGACGGCGTCGAGGTGACCGACGGAGAGCTCGCCCGGCAGATGCTGGCCCTCGAGGAGGAGGGGTGCCACAACGTCAACCTCGTCTCCCCGAGCCACGTCGTGGCGCAGGTCCTCTCGGCCCTCGAGATCGCGGCCGGGCGTGGTCTGACGCTGCCGATCGTCTGGAACACGGGGGGCTACGACAGCCCCGAGGCGCTCGCCCTCCTCGACGGCGTCGTCGACATCTACATGCCCGACATGAAGTACGCGGACGCCGAGGTCGCCCGCCGCACCTCGCACGTCCCCGACTACCCGAAGGTGAACCGGGCCGCCGTGAAAGAGATGCACCGGCAGGTGGGCGACCTCGTCCTCGACGCGGAAGGGGTCGCCGTTCGCGGCCTTCTCGTCCGGCACCTCGTCCTCCCGAACGGCCTTGCCGGGACGGAGAAGGTTCTCGAGTTCCTGGCTCGCGAGATCTCGCCCGACACCTACCTGAACCTGATGGACCAGTACCACCCGGCCTACCGGGCCGGCGAGAGCACGCCGCTCTCCCGGCGGCTCACGCGGGAAGAGTGGTACGAGGCGCTGGCGCTGGCCGTGGCCGCCGGCCTGACGCGGCTGGATTCCCGGCGGCGGCTCCCGCTCTGACGGCCGGCCTCAGCGCTCGGCGAGATCCTCCCGAACGAATCGCTCCAGCAGCGACACGGCCTCCTCGTCGACGAGAACGGTGCCGAGCGGAGGCATCTGCGAGATCGGGCTCCGCGACTTCATCCGGTAGAGGACGACGCATGCCGAGGGGCTTCCCGGCGCGATCCGCTCGGATTCGCCCTGGAGGTGGCCCGGAAGGGCCCACTTTCCCGTCCGGCCCACCGTCGTCGCAAACCCGGGCTCCTCGGCCTCGCCACGGGCGGCCGCGGAGTGCCGAAAGTCGAGGCCGAGCGACCCGAGCGTGCCGTCCGCCCGGTGGCAGCTGCCGCAGTTCGCCGTGAAGTAACCGAGAAGGGCGCGTGCGCGCGGGTTCTCCGAGGGAATCCGGGGCGGGCTCGTGACGTACTCCGGCCGGGCCGGGCTCAGGAGACCGAGCCCGACGAGCTCCCTGAGCGTCACCATGCCCGGCTTCAGCGGCTCGGCGTGCGGCGCCAGCGGATCCCGGTCCGGGGAGAGCTGGAGGGGATTGAAGCCGAGCACCGGGGTCCGCTCGTCCTCGTGGCAGTTCCGGCAGTCCGAGACGCCCGGGATCGAGTGCCGCTTCCCCGGCGCGATCTCGACGTAGCCCGGGACGCCGGCCTCCGGGGCCACTTCCGCGTCGGTCTGGGCCTCGTTCCAGAGGTACGTCGCGAAGACCCAGCGTTTCGCCGACGCCTTCCAGATCATCCGCGTCTCGACCTTCCGCCCGGCGAAGTCGAACTCCTTCCAGAGCTTCGTTCCCACCGGAAAGGCCCACCGGTCGTCGTTCGACGCGTCGATGCGACCCCCCGGAGGGAGCGAGATCCAGCGGCTCTTCCCCGCCCCGTCGGACCAGAGCGGGTACTGCGGGGAGTAAGCGAGGTGGCGCGGATCGACCTGGAGTGCCCCCTTGCCATAGAGCCCCGTCTGCGACAGGAGGCGCGGCGGGCCCGGCTCCCCGCGGGGGGCCGAGGCTCCCGCGAGAAGGAGTCCCAGGCCCCCGAGGAGAAGGGCGGCCGCCGCTCTCATCCGGTGCGGAATCCCGTCAGCGCGGCGGCGCGGGCGGAGCCGGCGGAGCCGGCGGCTCGATCGGCTGCGGCACGG
The DNA here is from genome assembly GCA_035429585.1 of Thermoanaerobaculia bacterium. Classification (GTDB taxonomy): domain Bacteria; phylum Acidobacteriota; class Thermoanaerobaculia; order UBA5066; family UBA5066; genus DAOMFB01. Next base: position 8,371 of record DAOMFB010000019.1, on the reverse strand, counting down.
CGTTCCGGATCGGCTTGATCGTCCTCAGGTACGCGAAGATCGCCTTGAGGTCGGCGTCCGTCGCGTTCTTGAACGCCTCCCACGGCATCGGCGGCAGGATCGGCCGCCCCTTTCCCTCGTGCCTCCCCGTCCGGATCGCCGTGACGAACTGCTTGTCCGTCCACTTCCCGCGGCCCGTCTCCGGGTCGGGCGTGAGGTTCGCCGTGAAGCTGACCCCCCAGGGACCGGCCCAGGCCGTCATCGTCGCGGCGACGGAGGCCATCCACGGCCCCTTTCCGAGGTCCGGGGCGGGCGGCAGCTTCATCTCGGCCGGATGGCCGGAAAGGAAGCGGGACACGTCCGGCTCCGGGCCCTTCGGCCCCATCTTCCACGGTGTATGGCAATCGGTGCAGCCCATGGTCGAGACGAGGGACGCGCCCCGCTTGACCGCCGCGTCGGAGCCCGGCGGCGACGCGGCCGCGGTCCCCGAGACGAGGACCGACAGGACGAGAAGAGCAATTCCACGGTGTTTCATCGAATCCCCCCGGCCCGCATTAGACAGCAATCGCGATCCCGTCACAATGAGGCCTCCGGGAACGGGGACCGGGAGGGACCGAGCCGGCCAGCCGAAGTTGCTGGCCACCATGATGCAGGCCTCGTAGACCGTCCGGAACGGGGCCGTCGCGACGAGGTCCAGCGTGGCCTCGTCCCAGCTCCCGTCCTGCAGCCAGACGGCGGGGTGCCCGAGCCGGGCCGCCTCCTCCAGAATTCCCCTCGTGACGGCCGGGGGCGTCACGACGTCCACGATGTGGACGGGCCCGGGGACGGAGGCGAGGTCCGGGAAGGCCGGGAGGCCCGCGATCACCTTCTCGCGCGGGTTCACCGGGAGGACGGTGTACCCCTTCGACGCCAGGTTCCGGACGATGACGTTCCCGTACTTGCCCGGGTCGTTGCTCGCGCCGACGACGGCGATGCGGGTCTCCGGTCCGCGCCGGCGGAGCGCGGCGAACACCTCGGGCGGGTGCGGATCGGGGCGCCTCACCCGGGCGACTCTACACGACGCCGGGGGACCCCGCGGCGCGCCTCACGCCGGCGGGGCCAGGACCGCCTCGAGGGCGCTCCGGTCCCCCGAGAGGATCGTCTCGGCGTACGCCGTCGCCCGGGGCAGGAGGTTGTAGACGAAGAACTGCGCCGTGCAGAGCTTGTCGTAGTAGAAACGCGACGACTCGTCGCCCGCCGCCTTCGCCTTCCACGACGCCGGGTCGCCCGGCCCGAGCTTCCCGGCCGCGAGGAGCGCCTGCTCGAGAAGAAGGGCCGCCGACGCGACGTCGCCGAACATCCGGAGGTACGGCACCGCCACGAGGAAGGCGAAGTACGGGTCGTTCTCCGCGTACGCCTTCCCGATCCGCATCGTGCAGGCGACCAGGCGCTCCGCCGCCGCCCCGAGGGTCTTCACCCAGGGCCCGACGACGGCGTGGCCGGCGTTCGCCCCCACGAAGGCCTTCAGGTCCGCCGCGTACTCCTTGAAGAGCGCCCCGCCGGCAATCGTCAGCTTCCGCCCCACGAGGTCGAGCGCCTGGATGCCGTTCGTCCCCTCGTAGATCGAGGTGATCTTCACGTCCCGGCAGAGCTGCTCGACCGGGTACTCCTGGCAGTAGCCGTAGCCGCCGAGGACCTGCATCGCGTCCTCGGTGACGCGGAACGCCATGTCGGTCCCGTAGGCCTTGCAGACGGGGGTCAGCAGCTGGACGAGGTTCTCGGCGCGCTTGCGGACGGCCTCCTCCGGGTGGACGGCGGCGAGGTCCTCCTGCCGGGCCGTGTGGTAGATGAGGGCCCGGATTCCCTCCACCTGCGCCTTCATCCCGAGGAGCATCCGGCGGACGTCGGGATGGTGGATGATCGGCTGCGCCTTCGCGCCCGGCTCCCGCGCTCCCTTCAGGCTCACCCCCTGCACCCGCTCCTGCGCGTACGCCAGGGCCTGCCCGTAGGCGCTCGACGCCTGCCCGAGCCCCTGGACGCCCACCTCGAGGCGGGCCTCGTTCATCAGCTGGAACATGTAGACGATGCCGTTGTTCTCCTGGCCGATGAGCCAGCCGCGGCACGTCCCGTTCTCGCCGAAGTTGAGGGTGCAGGTGGGGCTCGCCTTGATCCCCATCTTGTGCTCGATGTTCCCGGTCGAGACGTCGTTGAAGGCGCCGAGGCTTCCGTCCGGGTTCGGCACGTACTTCGGGACGAGGAAGAGGGAGATCCCCTTGATCCCCGGCGGGGCCCCCTCGACGCGGGCCAGGACCGGGTGGACGATCTGCTGCGTGAAGTCGTGGTCGCCCGAGGAGATGAAGATCTTCGTCCCCTCGATCAGGAAGCTGTCCCCGTCCCGCCGCGCCTTCGTCTTGACGGCCGCGAGGTCCGAGCCCGCCTGCGGCTCGGTCAGGCACATCGTGCCGCTCCACTCGCCCGAGTACATCTTCTCGAGGTAGAGCTTCTTCATCCAGTCGGCGCCGTGCACCTCGATGATGTGGGCCGCCCCGCGCGTCAGCATCGGCGTGAGGGTGAAGGAGAGGCACCCCGCGATGAACATCTCCCCGCAGGCGTTCGAGAGGAGGTTCGGCAGGCCGAGTCCGCCCCACTCGGGGCTGTTGGCCATGGCCATGAACCCGTTCTCGACGAAGGTCTTCCGGAACTCCTTCTGGCAGTCGGGGACGGTGACCTTGCCCGCCTCGAACCGGGCGCCGATCCGGTCGGACTCGGCGTTGATCGGCCAGAGCTTCTCCTTCGTGAGGTCGTAGGCGGCCTCGAGGATGCTCGCGTAGCTGTCGGCGTCCTGGTCCTTGTACGCCCCCATGCCGCAGAGCTCGGCGATCTTCATCTGCTCGAAGAGGACGAACTCCACGTCGCGGCGGTCGAACCGGAAGTCGGCCATATCTCCTCCTGGGGGCCCCCGCGGGCCTCCGCAAGCCTGCCCTCGGCCCCGCGGCGGTGTCCATGAGGCAAGGACACCATCCCCTTCAGCGCGAGGCTCAGCGGACGACGTTTGCGGGGTCCACCGTCACCGGGAACAGCGCCGGCTCGTGCCGGTATCGCGCGAGGGCATCGGCCGTGGCCGGGGAGACGGTCCGCAGCAGCGCTCCGAGCGAAGCCAGCGTCTCCGGTGGGATCGGCACCTTCGAGACGACCTCCACGGAGACGTTCGTCCCGGGGAATCGCCGCGGGCCCCCCTCCCGGAGGACCAGGTCGGCCATCAGGGGGTTCGGGTCGAGGACCACGACTCCCGGGTAGCCGAGCGAGGCGAAGGCCTGCTCCCAGAGCGGCTTCACATATCCGAAATGCGTGCAGTTGAGGCTGGCCACGACCGGGCCGCTCTTCTCCCCGAGCCGCCCGGCCGCCTCGGCCACGAACTTCCTCACGTAGGCGGCCGTCTCCTCGCTCCCGGGCCCGCGCTCGATGGCCCCCGCGAGCTTCGGGCAGGCCTCGCCGACGATCCGGTCGGAAGGGATTCCCTTCGCCGCGAGGAGCTTCGGGTAGGCCCCCGACTCGATGGTCGTCTTCGTCCCGAAGACGACGGCGGTCGCCCCGGGGTTCTTCGCGATCTCGCGCGCGATCAGGTCGGAGCCCAGCCCCACGATGCCGACGGTCTCGGGGCTCCCTTTCCTCGCGTGCTCCGTGAGGGGAAAGACCACCGAGAGCGTGTTGCAGGCGATCAGGATCAGGTCGGGCCGGTAGCGGCTCTCCATCGCGGAGAGGGCCGCGTCGAAGACCCGGACCTTGTCGGCCTCGAGCCTCATGTCGTTGTAGCCGAGGCCGGACTCCGGCTCGGCGTTCACGAAGACGATCCGCACCGACCGGGCGACCCCGCTCGCCGGCAGCCGCGCCGCGAGGTCGGCCGCGACGGACAGGCCGCCGAGCCCCGAGTCGGTGACGACGATCGTGACGTCGGGCTTCGACCGGACGGCGTCCGCGAACCCGGCCGGCTTCGCCGCCGGGGCCGCGCAGCCGGCCAGCAGGGCCGTCGCCAGCGCGAGCGCCAGCGCCGCCCGGATGCCGCGAAGATTCATTCGCACGTCACAGATCGTAGTAGAGGTCGTACTCGTACGGGTGCGGGCGCTTGAGGAGGGGCACGATCTCGAGGTTCTCCTTGGTCTTGACGTAGGCCTTCACGAGCGCCTCGGGGAAGACGCCGTCCTTCGTCAGGAAGGCGTGGTCCTTCTCGAGGGCGAGGAGGGCCGCCTCGAGGCTGTCGGGCGCGTGCGGGAGCTTGTACTTGTCGACGACCTCCTGGAGGTTGAAGTTCTCCTCGTAGGGGCCGAAGCCGAGCTTCGTCGGGTCGAGCTTCCTCTCGACGCCGTCGAGGCCCGCCATCAGCATCGCCGTCAGCTGGAGGTACGGGTTCCCGGTGGCGTCCGGCATCCGGAACTCGACGCGGGCCTCCTTCTCGTTGATGGCGTACGCCGGGATCCGGATCGCCGCCGTCCGGTTGCCGACGGAGAAGAAGATGTAGTTCGGGGCCGCGCGGTAGCCGCCGAGCCGCCGGTAGGAGTTCGTGCTCGCGTTCGTGAGCGAGAGGACGGCCTGCACGTGGGAGAGGATCCCCGCGATGTAGGAGTGGCCGGCCTTGTTGATGCCGCCGTACCCCTTCTTGTCCCAGAAGAGCGACTTCTTCCCGTCCGTGACGTACTGGTGGTAGTGCATGCCGTTCGTCGACTCGGAGAAGAGCGGCATCGGCATGAACGTGGCCGACTTCCCGGCGGCGACGGCCGCGTTCTTGATGATGTACTTCATCTTGAGGACGGCGTCGCCGGCCGCGACGAGCGGGAGGAAGTAGGTCTCGATCTCCATCTGGCCGGGAGAGCCCGACTCGTGGTGGTGGTACTTGACCGGGACGCCGGCCTCCTCGAGGTGCTGGACGATCCGGGAGCGGAGGTTCGAGAAGCGGTCGCGCGGCGGGTCGGCCTGGCTCCCCTTCGTGTACGGGAGGTTGTAGCCCTGCCCTCCTTCCTTCCGGGCGTTCCAGTAGGCCTCGGCGGAGTCGACGCGGTAGAAGGACTCCTGGATGTCGCTGTGGTACCGGACTTCGTCGAAGAGGTAGAACTCCAGCTCCGGCCCCCAGAGCGTGTGCCCCCCCGGGAAGACCTTCGAGAGGTACCGCTCCGCCTTCCGCGCCACGTAGCGCGGGTCCAACTCGAAGGGCGTTCCGTCGTTGTTCTGGATGTCGCAGAGGAAGCAGAGGGTGGGGACCTCGGCGAAGGGATCCATGAAGCCGGTCGTCGGGTCCGGCTTGATCGTCATGTCCCCGGCCTCGATCGTCTTGAAGCCGGGATAGGAGCTGAGGCTCGTCCCGGTCCCCTTCGTGAAGATCTTCTCGTCGTCGTGCCCAGTCTTGTAGACCATGTGGCGCCAGCGCCCGAGCAGGTCGGCCGTCTTCAGGTCGACCATGACGACCTTCTTGTCGCGGATGTAGCGGAGGGCTTCGTCGACGTTTCGGAACATGGGCACCTCGGTTCTCAGATCCCCGGAGAGAAGACGACGTTCTTCAGGAGCTCGGAGCCGGTCACGAAGTCGGAGACGGTCAGGAACTCGTCCACGAGATGCATCTGGTCTCGGTCCCCCACCCCCGTGCAGAAGGAGGGGATTCCGGCGACGTTCTTGAAGATCGAGGCGTCGATCCGCCCGCCGGCGAAGCGGGTCACCGTCGACCAGCCGTGCGAGGAGGCTTCCGCCCGGATCCGCTCGATCAGCGGGTCCTCGTGCGTGTCGACGTACCCCGGCGCGCTGTAGGGGACGGTCAGGACGAAGTCGTTCCCGCAGACCTCCCGGCAGATCCGCTCGACGTCCTTCACGAGCTTCTCGTCCTCCGGGGCCGTCCGGGCGTGGATGAGGATCTCGCACCGGTCCGGGACGAGGAACATGTCGGCGCCCCCTTCGATCCGGATCGGCATGCAGATCGTCGTGACCGTCTCGCCGGGGACCGTGACCGAGTGGAACGAAAGCTTCTCGATCTCCGAGAGGATCTTCGCGGCGCGGGAGACGGCGTTGATCCCCCGCTCGGGGTAGCCGGTGTGGGCCCCCTTCCCCTTCACCTCGACCTTCACGTTCTCGATGCCGCGGCAGCCGTGGATGATGTTGAGCCGCTTCTCCTTGACGTCGAACTGCGGCTCGAGGACGAGGGCCTTGTCGGCGCGGAGGTGCTGCGCGAGGAGGAAGCTCCCCTTCTCCGGGAGCGTCGTCCCGAACTCCTCCCCCGTCGTGAAGGTGAAGAGGAGGCGCTTGCCGAGCGATCTCCCTTTGGCCAGCCGGGCGATCTCGAGCATCGCCGCGATGTTCCCCTTGCAGTCACTCGCGCCGCGGCCGTAGACCTTGTCCCCCTCGAGGACGCCGCCGAAGGGGTCGCGCTGCCACCCCTTCCCCAGCTCCACCGTGTCGAGGTGGGAGTTGAGGAGGAGGCAGGTGGGCCCCTCGCCCGTCTCGAACCAGACGTTGTCCTTTTCGACGTTCGGTCGGTAGCCGAGGGCGCGCAGCTCCTCCTCGACGTACCGCGCCACCGCCGCCTCGTTCCGGGTGACGCTCGGGATCCGGATCAGCTCCTGCAGCCAGCGGACCAGCCGTTCGCGATCGACCTCCATGGCTCGGCTTCCTTCCCGCCTACCGGCTCGCGATGAAGGCCTTGAGGTTCCGGACGGCCAGGGCCACCCGGTCCGTCGGCGTGAAGCCGAAGCAGAAGCGGAGGTAGTGCATCGAGGGGTCGGTCGGCGAGGGGGTGTAGACCTCCTCGTGCCCGCGCTCGCCCCTGACGCGGAACTCGAAGTCGCTGCCGGAGATGGCGCTCACACCCCCCTTCTCGACCAGCTCGATCGAGAACTTGTCGATGTCCCCGAAGGCCTTCACGACGTCGCCGGGGACCGGGATCACGGCGTAGATCGCCCCGCCCGGGGCGCTCATCTTCCAGCCGAGCTCCTTCTTCACCGTGTCGATCAGGATGCCCCGCCGGGTCTCCAGCTCCGAGAGGAGCGCCTTGTTGTAGGCCTTCGCCGTGGCCGGGTCGGTCTCGTAGAGGGAGAGGTGGGCGGCGAGGGCGTTCTGAGGCGTCACGGCCGGGCAGCCGCTGTGCGACCGGTTGTAGAAGTAGACGTACCGGACGACCCGCGTGTCGTAGCTGGCGAGGTAGCCGAGCCGCTCCCCCGGGATCTGGAGCGTCTTCGAGTAGCTCCCGCACGTCACCATCTTCTTCACGAGGTCGGGCGAGAAGGCTTGAGCCTTCTTCCCCTCGTAAACCATCCCGTGGTACGCGGCGTCGAGGATGAAGGGGACGTCGAGGGCGCGGAGGATCGCCTCCAGCTTCTTCTGCTCGGCCGGGTCGGTGATGACGCCCCCGTCGGGGTTGTTGATCTCGCTGAAGAGGAGCGCCGCGATCCTCTCCTTCACCGGGGCGCAGAGCGCGAGGATCGTGTCCGGGTCGGCCACGCGCCCCTGCTCGTCGATGAGCGGGACGGGCCAGAGCATCCCGCCGTGCATGTCGACGATCAGGTTGTGGTTCTGCCAGGTCCGCTGGTTGACGACGTAGAGCTTCTTCTTGTCGGTCAGGAAGACCGAGATGGCCGCGCCGAGGGCCCCGGCGCCGCCGGGGGTCATCGAGACGTACTTCGGGAGGCTCTCCTCGACGTACTTCGCGGCGTCCGTCCCCGCCGCCTTCGCCTCGTCCCGGAGCCGCTCGAGGATCAGCTCGCGCTGCTCGTCGGGGATCGAGTGCTTGAAGACCAGCTTCTTCAGCTTCGGCTCGCCGTCGGGGGCGGAATAGCCGATCCGCCCGTCCTTCAGGACGTCCCGGGCGGTCTTCTCGAGGCTCTCCCGGTAGCCGGGCGGGAAGATGCCGGGGGCGCAGACCTCGCCGATGTCGGCCCGGACGAAGTCCGGATTCGTCACCGAGAGGGCGCGGGCCTTTCCGGCGATGACGGTGATCGTCGACTTCTTCCCGAGCGTCTTGATGGCCCAGTCGGGCAGGACGATGGTCTCTGTCATGGATGACCCCCTGGCGGTCCGGAAGATGGACGAATCACGGGATGCGGTCCGGAAAGCCGCGCGGAGGATATGGAAGATCCCCCGCGCCCGCAAGAATCAAACGGACCGCGGGAAACCGGCTCGCGGACCCCTCGGCGTGGAGGATCAGTCGGCGTGGTGCGACGACCCCTTCAGCGCGGCCTCGAGCCCCTCGACCCAGTGGAGGTACTCCACGTAGGCCGCCACGGCCTCCCGCCCCTTCGCCACGTCGTCGCCCGCGGCCCTGCGAAGAGCCAGGGCCCGGGAGAACCGCTCCTTCAGGCCGTGGACCACCGGGTGCGTGAGCTAGGAGACCAGGCCGGGCACGTTCCCCTCGGCCAGCGACTCGTCGGCGTGACGGAAG
>DAOMFB010000018.1:0-17268 GCA_035429585.1 Thermoanaerobaculia bacterium | reverse complement strand
GCCGCCCCCCGGGGCGCGGTCATCGGCGCCGGCGCCGCCGCCCCAGCTGCTCCCGCCGCCCCACGAGGAGGCCGCCGACCGCTGGTCGCCCGCGAGGCGCGAGGCCGCGGAGTTCTGGAGCGACTGGTTCGTCCCCTCGTGCGAGACGTTGCTCCAGCTCCCGTCGCCGTTGTACTTCTGGAATCCGCTTCCCGTGTCCTTGTAGACGTTCCCGTCCCTCTCGGCGTAGTAGTTGTTGCCGACCTGTTGCATGTGGGTCGTCTGGCCGCCCGGCCCGCTGACGGCGGCGCGGCCGACGGTCGTCTGCTGGCCGGTATAGGCGTTTCCGACGGTGGCGCGGCCTCCCGCCGCCGCCACGCCCGTGTTCGGGTTGTACGTGGCCCCCCGGTTGCCGTAGGCGTAGCCGCCCGTGTAGGCGTTCGCGACCGAGGCCGACTGCCCCGCCGAGGCCCGTCCGGTCACGGAGTTGTACGAGGTCCCGACCTTGCTGCTCCAGGCGTTCCCCGTCCAGGCGTTGTAGCCGGCCGAGGTCCGCGAGACGGCCGACGTCGCCCCGTACTGGTGGTACATGTTGCCGCTCGTCGCGGCCCAGCCGCCGGGGCCCCACGCCGCAGCGCCCCCGTAGGCCCCGTACGCCGCCCCGTACCCCCCGTAGGCGTACGGCATCGGGCCCCAGTAGGGGGCGCAGCCCCAGGCCGCCGCCCCGGCGGCGAGCCCGAAGCCGAACCCGACCGCCCACCCCGTCCACGGGGTCCAGGTCGGGTTCGCGGCGTAGCCGTACGTCACGGGCGCGGGGTACCAGACGGCGGAGTCGACGTAGGACGGATACGCGTACCCGGTCCCGTAGACGACGACGCCGTCCGTGCTGACGGCGGTGCCGAGGTAGCCCGGCGTGTACCCGGCCACGACCGTCGTCGGCGTCGCCTCGTAGACCTGAACGTACGTCACGTAGTGGAGCGACGAACTGGGCGGAATGGTGTAGATGACCGCGGGGACGTACGCCGCAACCGCCCACGGCCCGGGGAGCGACGACGCCGCGAACCAGACGCCTCCCTGGCAGGCGTACCAGTCCTGGTCGCTCACCTTGATGATCGGCGTCGGGCTGTTCGCGACGTACGAGAGCGTGGTCCCTTCGATCGGGGCCATCTGCGGCGGGCCGGCGAGCGCCGGCGTGAACTTCGCCGTCAGGCGGTTGACCGAGGCCGAGTGCGGGACCTGGTTCGCGATGACCGCCTCGGCCGCCTGTGCCGTCCCCGGCACGGAGGCCTTCACGTTCTCCTTCGGGCTGTCGTCGGGGATCATGGCGAAGTCGACCGGGAGGTCCTTCCCTTTCACGTACTCCCACGGGCCCGCCAACTGGAACGAGCGGAACCAGCGCCCGGTCGCCAGGACGTAGATCTGCTGGTCGTAGAGGTCCCTGAAGACGTTTCCCGTCGTGTTCGTCACATAGAGGAGCTGGGTCTTTTCGAGCGGCGCCCAGTCGGGCGGCCCCTGCGTCACGACGAGCTCGGTGGGGGTCGTCGCCACGACGATGTCCGGGGCCCCGCTCTTCAGCGACGGCCACTGCTTCGTCGTCGCGTCCGGCTCGCCCCGCATCAGGTCGACGACGTTGGCCTTCGCGAGGGAGTCGGCCGCCGCGGCCGCGCCGTCCGGCACCGAGGCCGCCACCCGCCACGGGCCGGCGAAGGCCATCGCCGTCTCGAAGCCGTCGAGAACGTGGACGTAGATGTTCCCCGCCGAGTCGGAGAGGACCAGGGCGCGGGTGTTCAGGACGCGCTGGAGGCTCGTCCCCTTCACCGGGGTCCAGACCGGGTCGCCGTCGATCAGCACGAGGACCGCCGGCTTCTCGGTGAAGACGAACTTCGGCGGCGCGTTCTTCAGCGGGACCGTTCTCGCCTTCTTCTCCGCCCCGGCGATCGCCAGCTCCGACTGGAGGCGATCGAGCGGGAGCGTGGCCGGGCCCTTCGTGAGGAGGGCCTGGAAATCCTTCTGGTACTGCGCCGCCTGCGCGGGGGCCGAGGGGAAGTTGACCTTCGTGACCGTCAGGCCGACGAGCTCCACGCTCCGCGCCTGCCCGTCCACCCGGGTCTTCGCCGTCACCCAGATGACGCCGAAGACGGGCTCCTTCGCCCCCGGCGCCTGCACGGAGACCGCCGCGTGGGCCGCGAAGGTGTAGGAGTCCCAGCCGTCCATCTGCGGCTGGTAGAGGGCGTAGGTCGCCCCGCCGAGCGCTGCCGTCTTCGGCCACGGATCCGGGGTGACGTCCTGCGCGGCGGGCTGGGCCGCCGGCGGCTGCTGGGCGGCGGCCGGGACGGCCGCAAGGGCCGCGAGAAGAACGAAGAACGATGCGAGAAGCCAGGTCGATGCGGCAGCGGGCTTTCTCATGGAGACTTCCTCCGAGGCCGCCCGCCGCGGGAGCGCGGGGGCGGGGTTGACGCGGCCTGTCGCCGGACGGCGACCCGTCACGGCTCCTTGCCCGAATTCTGCCCCGAATAGGTCGAGACCAGCCGGGCCACGACGATCGTCATGTAGAAGATCCCGGTGACCGCCTCCGCCATCGAAAGCAGCCGCGCCGCCGGAGCCGTCGGCATGATGTCTCCGTAGGCGACCGTGCTCAGCGTGGAGAGGCTGAAGTAGAGCGCCGTGAAGCCCTTCACGGGCTGGCCTGCCGACGGCCCGGACGCGAACGCGAAGGCTTTCGGGTCGAGGTCGAAGACGACGATGTAGGCGGCGCCCCAGGCGAGCGCCGCCAGAAGGTACGTGGCGGCCGCGGCGGCGAGCACCTCGCCGTCCACCTGCTTCGCCCGGAGAACGAAGCGGAGGAGGCGGAACGACACCCAGACGGCGAAGACCCAGAAGAGGACGTGCGCGATGCTCATCGGCACGGCGGCGGGGAAGAGGTGATGAAGCCAGATCGCCAGGACGGCCGGCGCCGTGCCGAGGAGGACCCAGATCCGAGTGAGGCGGCTGTCGCCCACCGCGAAGCCGGACGACACGAGGACGACCGTCAGCGCCACCGACCAGAGGATGCCCCCCTCCCCGGTCTGGTCGAGGAACGGCGCGGCCACGAAGACCGCGATGAGGAGGGCGAGGAACTCGCGGGTCGAGTATCGCGTCGGAACGCTCTTCGGAATCTTCATTCGGAAGCCTGTCCGGGACCTGCCGGCCGAGGACCATCTTAGCGTCGCGAAGACGGCCGGCGGGCATGAACGGCACGAAGCGGGCGGGTCCCCCCGGCGACCGGCTAGAATCCGGCGCCCGGGGGAGGGGAGAAAGACCGATGCCGATCCTCGAGTACCGCTGCGCGACCTGCGAAGGAAAGGCCGAGTTCATCGTCCTGGCGGGCGACCGGCCCGCCGCCCCCGTCTGTCCCCGGTGCGGGTCGCCCGAGATGAGCCGCCTCCTCTCGACGTTCGCGGCGCACGCGAGTTCCGCCCGAACGGCGGACGCCGCCACGATGTGCGGCGGCGGCCCGTGCACCATGCCCGGGATGTGCGGCCCGTCGGCCTGCGGATTCGGAGAGAACTGAGACCCTTCCCGGGCTACTTCCCCATCGACTCGAGGACCCGCTGCATCGGCTCCTGGCTGATGACGATGAAACCTTTCATCGGGTGGTTCAGGTCGAGGATGACGAAAACGACGAGGGCCACGAGAAGAAGAAAGCTCAGCGTCCCGGCGAGCGGCGGCTTCACCGCCCAGCCCTGCTCCTTCCCGACCAGCATCATCGCGACGGCGCTGGCGAAGAAGATGAGGAGAACGACGATCCCGGGCAGCCGGTCCTTCACGGCCACGAGGCGCGCCGCGTGCGCGCTCGTCAGGTCGTTGAGCGTGTTCGTCAGCGGCACGGCGACAGGAGTCCCCTCGTTGACGGCCTCCCCCACCAGCTCGGTCATCCGTCCCTGAAGTTCCTGGAAGCGCCGGAGCGTGTCCTCGAGCCTCCCCGGGTCCGTTGCCGTCCGGGCGACGTCGAGCCGGAGTTGTGCGTACTCCCGGATGACCCCCTGCAGCTTCGTCTTCACCGGGTCCCGGAGGAGGCTCGCGCAGGTGTAGAAGTCGCCGATGGCGTTGCTGTCCGCGACGAGCATCTCGCGCCGGCGGTCGTACTTGGAGAGAGCCATGGAGAACGTGAACGCCAGAAGGAGCCCGAGGACGGCGACGACGGCATCTTCGAACTTGCCCTCCGGCTTCGCGGCGCTGTCCGAGCGGCGGCGACGCCCGGTCATGAACCCGACGCGCCACGAGCCAAGCATGAGGAGCGCGAGAAGAACCGCTGCCGTCAGCGGCTCGATCTGTCCGAAGAAACCGGTCATCTTCTCCCTCCTCGTTCCGGGGGCTGTGGCGGCAGCTTACCGAAGACGGCGGGACGGGCCGCCGGTCAGAACCGGAACGTCACGCCACCGGTCAGCTCGCCCGAGGAGAAGAGGTCCGTCGTGAAGGGCTTGCAGCCGACCGGCGGCGGCTCGCAGCCGAACGTGCCGACCCGCTCGTCGGCCACCCGCCAGCGGTAGCGGCCGTCCGCGCGGAAGGCGACGTTCGGCGTCACGAAGAAGAGGCCGCCGATGGCGATGTTCGCGGCGAAGCGCGTGGTGGTCCCGGGCGGGTCGAGGTTCGAGACGTTCGGGCGGATCTCCTGGGCGCCGGCTCCGATCCCGACGTAGCCGCGCACCGCCCGGCCGCCGAAGCCGAAGAGCCCGTCCAGCTCCCAGCTGTCGACCGCCGCCGACGTCGCCGCCCCTGCCGGGGCCCCCGTGACCGGGTCCTTCGGCAGGAGCTTCGTGGCGGCGTGCGACCAGCTCGCCTCGAGGCCGAGGACGCGGGTCAGGTTGTACCCCGCGCGGAGCCCGTAGACCGGCGCCGTCGCCATCAGGACGGCCAGGTCCATGCTCGTCAGGACCCGGGTGCCGAAGAAGGCGCCCGCGAAGGCGCTGACGTCCCAGCGGCCCGCCACGTCCGGCCTCTCCGCCGTCGAGCCGCCCGCTTCGGCGGGACGGTCCGGGACCCAATGGGTCTACGGGAGCGACCAGCCGCCGAAAACCCGCCACGAGGTCCCCGTGAGGTGGACGGCCGGGAGGTCCTCCCACGTGTAGGTGGTCAGCCGCTCGTTCCACGTCCAGCCCCCCCCGAGGAGGAGGCGGGAGGTGAGCGGCAGGCGCGCCTCGGCCGAGAGCGTCTGGACGCGACTCGACCGCGAGATGCCGTTGGACGTGTTCGTGCCGGTGAGCGACCAGGTCACCGCGAGGAGGTCGACCTCGCGCCGCCTCACCCGCGCGCTCGCCCGCGCCCCGAGTCCCGGCCCGAAGTCGTAGTAGCGGCCGATCGGGCTCCCCATGGCCGTCACCGGGTAGTCGACGCCGACGGCGGCGAGCGGCATCGCCAGCACCGAGGCCTCGGTCCGGAGGTCGGTCTCGCGCCCGAGGGGCAGGCTCATCAGGTGCCGCGCGCCGAACGACTGCGCGCCGAAGGTCCGCGGGTCGTTGTTGAAGTAGGAGGAGCGCATGAAGAACGCGAACTGCTGCCGGGCCGGGGAGCTCCCGGAAATGTTCCAGGAAACGAGGAGCCCGTCGATGTCGAGCTGCGTGAAGAGGACGGGCGCGGGCTGCCGGAGCTCCACGCGGGTCTCGAACACGTCGAAGGCGTGGCGGACCTCGCCGTCGAAGGGGTCGCCGTAGCGCATGACGAACGAGAAGGCCCCTTGATCCGGCTCCGTCCCCTCGGCGGCCGCTCCGCCGGCGTGGACGTAGCCGGCGTCCAGCTCCAGGTAGAGCTTCGCCGGGAAGCGGTCCGGGAGGTTCTGGAAGTCCTTCGACACCTCGCCGCGGAAGATCCGGTTGAGCCCTCCCATCGGGTTGACAACGAAGGCGCCCGCCTCGCGGAGGAACCGCTCGAGCCCGCTCTTGGTGTTGTCGAGGATCAGGTTCGCGGACCGGTACTCCAGCTCGCCCCAGGCCATGCCGCCCAGCGTCGTGTTGACGAGGTCGTTCAGGGCAGGGGGCTGGTTCTCCGTGAACATCTCCCACAGGAAGCTCCCGCCGAGCGTGAACGCCCCCGACTCCCAGAAGGAGAAGCCGCTGGTCCGGGCCGCGTTGTAGTTGGCGCTTCCGTGGTACGGGTGCGAGCCCGAGTTCGTCGAGAAGACGTCGTGGTCGTACGTGAAGCCGGTCTGGAGGTTGTTCCGGATCGTGTCCGTGGAGACGTAGGCGAAGAACTCCTTCGAGCCGTAGCGGTTGATCACCCACGGAACGACGTCGAGGGCGAGGGTCTCCAGCGCCGCGGTGGCGAAGCGCTCCTCCGTCGGGTACGGCGGGAGGGCTTCCGGGGCCTTCGGAGAGGTCGGCTCGGAGCGGCGGGAGGAGGGGCGCGCCCGTGCCGCCGCGAGGGCCGCGAGCGGCGCGGCGGGCGGAAGGCCTTCGAGCTGGACGCGGAGGCCGGGCGGCGGGCTCTCGCTCTCCGGGAAGAGGTGGAACCGCTCCTCGGCCCCGGCGGGCAGGGCCGCGAGGCAGGCGACGAGCAGAAACCCCAGCGTTCCCCCGGTGCGCGCCGGGGGGCGAAAACTCACCGTGAACCCTCCCGCTCGAGACGCTCGGCCGAGCGCTCCGGAGCCGGCGGAATATAGCCGATGCCGCCGGGGCGGCGCGGCGGTAGGAACGCCGGCTTCCGGGCCGACGGCCCGGACCGTCGCGGGCCCCATCCCCTTCCGCCGGGTCGGAAACCGGTGATACCGTTCCGCGCGGCGGACGCCGATCCGGCGTCTCCGGAGGAAGCAGGATGCTCAGAAAACCGCTCAACGTCTGCTGGCTGGTCGCTCTCGCCCTCCTCGCGGTCTCGCCCGCCCTCCTCGCCGACGACCTCGCGGGCGCGAACCGGTTTCTCTGTTCCGTCGTCACGGTCGGCCGCTGTGACGTCGACGGCTGCATGGACGACACGCCCGACAGCGCGCTCATTCCCCAGTTCGTCATCGTCGACCTCGAAACGAAGCTCCTCTCGACGACCGCCGCCAGCGGCCAGAATCGCTCTACCCCGATCGAGTCCCTCCGTCGCGAAGGGGGCCTCATCGTCCTTCAGGGTCTTCAGAACGGCCGGGCCTTCAGCTTCGTCGTCTCCGAGAAGACGGGGAACGCGTCGGTGGCCATCGCCCGTGAGGAGCTCGTCCTCGCCGTCTCGGCGGCCTGCACTCCCCTGCCGGCGCCCCAGAAGTAGATCAGGAGGGACAGCACCATGAAGAGAACCCTCGTCGCCGCCCTGTGCGCGATCCTCGCCGGCGGGAGCCTCGCCCTTCTCGCGCAGTCGTCCGGCCAGAAGAGCCTCGCCGCCACCCTGAACGTCTCCGCCTTCCCGGCGGCCGGCCAGAACGCCCAGCAGCAGTCTCAGGACGAGGCCGCCTGCTACCAGTGGGCGGTGCAGAACACGGGCGTCGACCCCTTCGACGCGCAGAAGAAGGCTCAGCAGGCGCAGCAGCAGGCCGCGCAGCAGCAGCAGGCGGCCAAGTCGGCCGGACAGGGGGCCACGGTCGGCGGGGCCGCCAAGGGAGCGGCCGCGGGAGCCCTCATCGGGGCGGCCGCCGGCGACGCCGGCAAGGGAGCCGCGATCGGCGCGGCGAGCGGCGCGGTCGTCGGCCGCGGCCGGAAGAAGCAGGCCGAAGCCCAGGCGTCCCAGCAGGCCCAGGCCCAGGGCCAGCAGGCCCAGCAGGCCTCGGCGCAGCAGATCGACGCCTTCAAGAGGTCCTTCTGCGCCTGCCTCGAGGGCAAGAAGTACATCGCCAAATACTGACGCGGCGGGAGCCGTCCGGGACGCCGGCGCCGTCGCGGGGGACGCCGGGGGCGCGTCGGCCAGAGAGGGAGAACGCCAGATGAGTCGAGCACACCCGGCCGGGGCGAAGATCTTCGTCTTTTTCGCGTCGGCGGCCCTTCTCTTCGCGGCCGGCTTTCCGGCGCGCGGCCAGACGTCCGCGCTCGACCCGGCCACGCAGGATCGCGTCGACCGGGCCACGGCGGTCATCGCGATGGCGGCAGGCCAGCGGAAGGCCGCCTTCCTCACGTACGGCACCCCCGCGGCCGACCGGTACATGGCGCTCCAGGAGTTCCGGGACAAGCGCCGCCGCGCGGTCCTCGACGCCGCCGAAGCGCTCCTCGCGGTCCGGGGATCCTTCCCGAAGGAACAGTGGAAGGCGCTGGTCGAGCAGCTCGCCGTCGGCAGCCCGGTGACCCTTCTCGTCGAGCGGGCCCAGCAGGAGCTTCCCGCCGCCGTCCCCGACGCCGCGCGCCGGGCGCCGGCCGAGAAGGCCCTCGCGGAGCTGGTGAAGGCCGTGAAGAAGGACGAGGGCGAGCGGGAGTCGGCGCGGAAGAAGTTCTTCTCGCTCCTGGAGAAGGAGAAGTCCACGAGCGACGATTTCATCTCGGCCCTCGAGAAGTTCGGCAACTCCGAGGAGAAGCTGGACAAGGCCGTCGCGGAGGGAACCGGCGCCGTTCAGGCGGCGCTGACCCGGGCCGAGTGGGACGACCTGGTCCAGCGGATCCGGCGTCCTTCGTCCGGTAGCGCCGGAAAGAGCTAGCGGCACGGCGTCCGGCGTGCCGCCGCGCCGCCCGGTCCTATGATGAACGGACGGGAGGCGTTCCCGATGTCCCGCCTGACCGGACGGTCCCTCGGCCACTATCGCATCGGCGGCCTGCTCGGCGCCGGGGGGATGGGCGAGGTCTACGAGGCCGAGGACGTCCCTCTGGGCCGGCGCGTCGCGCTGAAGGTGCTGCCGGCCGCCGTGGCGGGCGACGCGGAGCGGCTGGCGCGGTTCACGAAGGAGGCCCGCGCTCTCGCCGCGCTGAACCACCCGGGCATCGTGACGATCTACGGGGTGGACGAGAGCGAGGGAGAGCGCTTCTTCACCATGGAGCTCGTGAGCGGCGAGACGATCTCGGCGTCCACCCCCTACGGCGGGTTCGCCGTCCCACGCGTCCTGGACCTCGCGATCCAGCTGGCGGACGCGCTCGCCGCCGCGCACGAGAAGGGACTGGTCCACCGGGATCTGAAGCCCTCGAACGTGATGCTGACGGCGGAAGGCCGCGTCAAGATCCTCGACTTCGGCCTCGCGAAGGCGCTTCCGGCCCCGGGCGGTGAGAGCGGCGCGGTGACGCTCGACAAGACCGCTGACGGCGCGCTCCTCGGCACCCTCCCCTACATGGCCCCGGAGCAGCTCGCCGGCCGGCCGGCGGACGCCCGTTCCGACCTCTACGCTCTCGGTCTCGTCCTCTACGAGATGGCCTCGGGTCAGCATCCGTTCGCGCCGCGCACCGCCGCGGCGCTTCTCCTGGCGGCGATGCAGGAGACGCCGGCGAGCCTGGCCTCCCTGAACCCGGCCGTTCCGCCCGGTCTGGACCGCCTCGTCGCCCGCTGCCTCGAGAAGGAACCGGCCCGGCGTCCCGCCGCCTCCGCGGCCGAGGTGCGCGCCGCCCTCGAGGACCTCCGCGGCGGGGCGCCGCCCGGCGCCGGGCCTCTCTCGCCCCCGGCCGCTTCGAAGTCGCCGAGCGTGGCCGTCCTCCCCTTTGCCGACATGAGCCCGGCCAAGGACCAGGAGTACTTCTGCGACGGCATCGCCGAGGAGATCATCAACGCGCTGGCCCAGCTCGAGGGGCTCCGGGTGACCGCCCGGACGTCGTCCTTTGCCTTCAAGGGAAAGCTGGAGGACGTCCGGGAGATCGGGCGGCGGCTCGGCGTCGGCAGCGTTCTCGAAGGAAGCGTGAAGAAGTCAGGGGATCGCCTCCGGATCACCGTGCAGCTCGTCAGCGTGGTCGACGGCTACCACGTCTGGTCGGAGCGCTTCGACCGGGGCGCCGAGGACATCTTCGCCATTCAGGACGAGATCTCCCTGGGTGTCGTCGAGAAGCTGAAGGTCAAGCTCATGGCCGGAGAGTCGGGTGTCTTCGTCCGGCGACACGAGCCGACCCAGGAGGCGTATCACCTCTACCTGAAGGGCCGCCATTTTCTCAACCGGCGTGGCCCGGAGGACATCCGGCGGGCGATCGAGCACCTTGAAAGGGCCATCGCGGCGGATCCCGCTTACGCTCTGCCCCACCTCGCGATCGCCGAGGCCTTCTTCAGCCAGGCGGTCCTGGGATTGTTGCCGCCCCGCCAGGCGTTTGGCCGCGCCAGGGCGGCGGCGCTTTCGGCGATCGAGCTGGACGCCTCCCTCCCCGAGGCGCACGTCTGCCTCGCCAGCGTGCTCCTTCTCCACGATCGGGACCGGGAGCGGGCCCGGATCCACTTCGAATGGCCCGGAAAGCGCCTGCCCGGCGCGGGGTTCGGCCTCATCGGACTCTGTCACTTCTACCAGTCCGAAGGGCGCCCTCGCGAGGCCGTCCAGCTCGCCCTCCGCGCACTGGAAGACGAACCCGTCTCCGCGGTCGCCCACGGACACGCCGCGTTCTTTCACATCGGCATGGGAGACATCGACGGCGCTTCGGCCCTCATCGAGAAGGCCCTCGACCTGCATCCGGGCATGTCCGTGGCTCTGATCTGGCAGGGGTTCTGCCGCGGGGCGCAGGGGCGTCTCGAGGAAGCGGCCGAGCTCTTCCGGAGAGCGGTCGCCGGCGGCCTCCAGCCCGGCTACATGTTCCTGCCGTCGGTGCTGGTCAGGGCCGGCAAGACGGAGGAGGCTCGTGAAGCCGTCGCCGCGCTGGAGGCGACCGCTTCGAAGCGCTATGTGCAACCCATCGTCAGGGCTTTCGCCTGGGCCGCTGTGGGCGAGAAGGAGCGCTGCTTCGAGCTCCTTGCCGAGGCGGAAGCCGAGGGCTCACCCAACTTCACGCAGGTTCTGATCGGTCCGGGCCTCTTGACCCTCTCGCCGACCTGGCTGAAGGAGTGGTTCGAGGGCCGGCGCCGGGAACTCCTCCCGACGATCGGGGCCAGCCGTTCTCCCGGAGAGCCGGGGGGCCCCGCTCCTCCGTCCTGATTCATCCTCCTCAAGGAGCCGGAGGCGAGAACGCGTCTAGAATCCCGCCGCCCGCGCCCGCGGAGAAAAGCGGAGGTCCCATGCACGACAGCTTCAAGACGAAGTCCCGCCTCAAGGTCGGGTCCTCGAGCTACACCTACTACAGCCTCCCGGCCCTCGAGAAGAAGTTCCCGAAGGTCAAGAAGCTCCCCTACTCCCTGCGGATCCTCCTCGAGAACCTCCTCCGGTACGAGGACGGGCGGAGCGTCCACAAGGAAGACATCGAGGCGCTCGCCACGCGCGACGTCAAGAAGCCGACGGACCGCGAGATCGCGTTCCGCCCGGCGCGCGTCCTCCTGCAGGACTTCACGGGCGTCCCGGCCGTCGTCGACCTCGCGACGATGCGCGAGGCCCTGGCCGGAATGGGCGGGAACCCCGAGAAGATCAACCCGCTCGCCCCGGCCGACCTCGTCATCGACCACTCGGTCATCATCGACCAGTTCGCCTCCTCGACGGCCTTCGGCGCGAACGCCCAGCTCGAGTTCGATCGGAACCGCGAGCGGTACGCCTTCCTCCGCTGGGGGCAGAACGCCTTCCGGAACTTCCGCGTCGTTCCCCCGGACACCGGGATCTGCCACCAGGTGAACCTCGAGTACCTCGCGAGCGTCGTCTTCGCGGGCGAGGGGAAGACCGCCTACCCCGACACCCTCGTCGGGACCGACAGCCACACGACGATGATCAACGGTCTCGGCGTCCTCGGCTGGGGCGTCGGCGGGATCGAGGCCGAGGCCGCCCTCCTCGGCCAGCCGCAGTCGATGCTCATCCCCGACGTGGTCGGCTTCAAGCTGAAGGGGACTCTCCCGCCGGGCGCGACCGCCACCGACCTGGTCCTGACCGTGACGCAGATGCTCCGGAAGAAGGGGGTCGTCGGGAAGTTCGTGGAGTTCTTCGGACCGGGCGTCGACGCGCTCGCCCTGACGGACCGGGCCACGATCGCCAACATGGCCCCCGAGTACGGCGCCACGATGGGCTTCTTCCCGGTCGACGCCGAGACGATCAGGTACCTGACGTTCACCGGGCGCCCGGCGAAGACGGTCGCCCTCGCCGAGGCCTACTGCAGGAAGCAGGGCCTCTTCCGGACCAAGGACGCGCCCGACCCGGTCTTCACCGACACGCTCGAGCTGAACCTGAAGGACGTGGAGCCCTCGCTGGCCGGGCCGCGCCGCCCGCAGGACCGCGTCCCGCTGAAGGCCTCGAAGCAGGTCTTCCGTGACTCCCTCAGGGTCTTCCTCGAGAAGCAGCCCGCCGGCTCCGAGACGAAGACCGCCTCCGTCGAGGAAGGGCGGATCACGTACGAGATCCCGCAGGGGGGCGTCGTCATCGCGTCGATCACCTCCTGCACGAACACCTCGAACCCCTCGGTCCTGATCGGCGCCGGCCTCCTCGCGAAGAAGGCCGTCGAGCGGGGCCTGACGTCCAAGCCGTGGGTCAAGACGTCGCTCGCCCCCGGCTCGAAGGTCGTGACCGACTACCTGAAGGACGCCGGTCTGATGCCCTATCTCGAGGCCGTCGGCTTCCACCTCGTCGGCTACGGCTGCGCCACCTGCATCGGCAACTCCGGCCCGCTCCCGGAGCCGGTCTCCGAGGCGGTGCGGAAGGCCGATCTCGTCGTGGCGGCCGTCCTCTCCGGGAACCGCAACTTCGAGGGACGGATCAGCCCGCAGGTGAAGATGAACTACCTCGCCTCGCCTCCGCTCGTCGTGGCGTACGCGCTCGCGGGCGAGATGGACAAGGACCTCGCCACCGAGCCGCTCGGCGTCGACCGGAACGGGACGCCGGTGTACCTGAAGGACATCTGGCCGTCGCCGGAGGAGATCCAGGCGGCCGTCGCCTCGGCGGTGAAGCCCGCCCAGTTCAAGAAGGCCTACGGCGAGGTCTTCGACGGCGACCGGAACTGGCAGTCCCTGAAGATCCCCAAGGGGCGGACCTATCTCTGGGAAGAGGCGTCCACGTACGTCCGGAAACCCCCCTTCTTCGATGGGATCCCGAAGGAGCCGGCCCCGGTCAAGGAGATCACGGGCGCGCGCTGCCTCGTCATGCTGGGCGACTCGGTCACGACGGACCACATCTCCCCCGCCGGCAACATCGCGAAGAACAGTCCGGCCGCGAAGTACCTCGTCGAGCACGGCGTGGCCCCCGCCGACTTCAACTCCTACGGCTCGCGCCGCGGCAACCACGAGGTGATGATGCGGGGCACCTTCGCGAACATCCGGCTGAAGAACTTCCTCGTGCCGGGGAGCGAGGGGAACGTCACGATCCACTACCCGAGCGGCGAGCAGATGTCGATCTACGACGCGTCGATGAAGTACCAGGGGGCGAAGACGCCGCTCGTCGTCGTGGCCGGCGCGGAGTACGGGACGGGCAGCTCGCGCGACTGGGCGGCGAAGGGAACGTACCTCCTCGGCATCAAGGCCGTCATCGCGAAGAGCTTCGAGCGGATCCACCGTGCGAACCTCGCCGGGATGGGGGTCCTTCCGCTCCAGTTCGAGGCCGGCCAGGACGCGGCCAGCCTCGGGCTCAACGGGCAGGAGACGTTCGCCGTGGCGGGCATCGCGAAGGACCTCACGCCGAAGAAGAAGCTGACCGTCACGGCGACGGACACGGAGGGCCGGAAGAAGACCTTCACCGTCACCTGCCGCCTCGACACCCCGAACGAGGTCGACTACTACCGGAACGGCGGCATCCTCCACTTCGTCCTGAGGCAGCTGGCGAAAGGGTGAGGCGGGACCGGCCGATGTGCCCTCCGACGCCGGCGCGCACTGTCTGAGCGAAGCGAGTTTGCGCGCCAAGGAGGGGGGGACACCGGCCGGCGAGTCCGTCAATCGCGGCGTCCCCTCCGACGCCGCCGCGCTTCCGGCCTCGTTCTGGCGCGTCGCCGGAGTCGTCGGGTTCTTCACGCTGGCCGCGTCGTCCGACACCTTCATCCTCCTCCGCGCCCGCGACCTCGGGATCGCCGCCGGCTGGCTCCCTCTTCTCTGGGCCTTCTCGAACGCCGTGAAGTCGCTCTTCTCCACGTGGGGGGGCGGCCTCTCGGACCGGTACGGCCGGCGGACGCTGCTGCTCTCGGCCTGGGGCCTCTACGCCGCCTGCTACGCCGCCTTCGCCGTCGTCACGAGCGCGACCGTCCTCGTCGCGGTCGTGGGCGTCTACTCGCTCTACTATTCCCTCTCGGAAGGAACCGAGCGCGCCCTCGTCGCCGACCTCGTCCCGCCGGCGGCGCGCGGCCGCGCCTTCGGCTGGCTGAACGGCCTCGCGGGTCTCGCCGCCCTCCCGGCGAGCGCCGGCTTCGGCCTCCTCTGGGCGCGCTTCGGCCCGGCCGCGGCCTTCCTGACCGGGGCGGGGATCGCCGCGGCCGCCGCCCTCGGGCTCCTCCTCTTCGTTCCGGCCCGGCGGCCCGCCGGGACCCGCTAGTTCTTCGCCTCTTCGAGCGCCTTGCGGATCGAAGCGATCGTCCGGTCGGAGCGCTGCTCCGCCGGCAGCGCCTCGGCGTACGCGAGCATCTCCTGAAGGGTCTTCCGGGCGGCGTCCGGGTCCCCCTTCTTCTTCAGGAGGTCGACCCGCGTCCGGTAGACCACGAGCTTCCGGGGGCCGTAGGCGAGCGCCATCGCCCGGTCCGAGGCCGCGAGGGCCTCGTCGAACTTCTTCATCGCCCCGTAGAGGATGGCGAGGCGCTGCGGGGGGTTGTAGTCGTCCGGGAAGTCCTTCTCGGAGGCGAGGAGCGCCGGGACGGCCCGTTCGGGCCGGCCGAGGGCGAGGCAGACCGTCGTGAGGTGCGCGTCGAAGACGGTCCGCGCGGCCGGCGTCGTCGCCGCCGCGGCCTGCTCCTCGAGATAGGCGAGCCACGCCTCGAGGACCTTCTTCTCTCCGGCCTCGTCCTTCGCCGCCTTCCGCTCCTCGGCCACTGTCTGGTAGACGGCCGAGACGTCGTCGGCCGCGAGGCCCTCCTTCGGCCCGTCGAGCACCCGCCGCGCGTCGGCGGCGAGGGCCGCGACGAGGCCCGCTCTCCCCGGATCGCCCTCCTTCATCGACAGGGCGCAGTCGAGCCCCGAGCCCGCGACGTTCGCCGCCGAGGACGACGTCTTGAGGTTCGGGAAGGCGTCCCGGGCCGCGGTCGCGCAGGCCTCGTGCTGGTTCGTCGAGGAGAGGGCGTAGAGGAGCGACTCGACCGCCCGCGGGTACGAGGGCGAGTCCTTCCGGAGGGTCCGGAGCGCCTCGCCGTAGGCCGTCGCGGCCTCCGCGTTCTTCCCTTCGGCGAAGAGGCGGTCCGCGTTCGCCAGGAGGGCGCCGGCGGCTTTCTTTCCGGCCCCGGCCGCCGCCGCGCCGTCGTCGAGGATCTTCACCATCTGCGGCGTCGTCGCGCCCCCGACCCACCGGAAGACGATCTTCTCGGTCGCGGGGTCGATCACGAAGAACGACGGCCAGACCTTGACGGGGAACTTACCCAGGAGGGCGGCGTTCTCGCGCTTCTCCGTGTTCACCGACAGCCAGACGAACCGTCCGGCCTGCCGCTCGAGCGCCTTGTCCGTGAAGACGAAGGCCCTCATCGAGCGGCACGTGTGTCACCAGGGGGCCCAGGCCTCGAGGAAGATCGGCTTCTTCGCGGACCGCGCCGCGGCGAGCGCCTTCGGGTAGTCGTCCGCGATGAAGGGAAGGACTTCGGGCGGCGTCGACGCTCCGGCGGCCGGCGCGGCGAGGAGGGCGGCGGCGAGCGCCGCCGGGAGGAAGGTCGTTCTCATGCCGCGACTATACGGCGGCCGCCCGCCCCGCGCCCCGCCCGGCCCCGGGCCGAAGTAAGATCCGGCGCATGTCTGGACCCGTCTGGAAGCGCCTCCGCCTCGAAGGGACGTGCGATTCGTGCGGCGAGACCGCGACCGAGCTCCTGGCGGTCGGAACCGTCGTCGACTTCTCCTTCCGCCCCGACTTCCGCTACTGCGCCGCCTGCTACGAGCGGTACCGCGGCCGGCACGACGAGCTCCACCCGCAGGCCGTGGCCGAGCAGCGGAACCCGCCCGTCATCTCCCGGCCGTCCTCCGTGCCGGACCTGCCGGAGTGATCCGCCGCTTCGAGGGCTCCCCCCTCCGCACGGTCGCCGCGAAGGTCCTCGCGGGCGAGCGCCTCTCGTTCGAGGACGGCGTCGCCCTGTTCCGCTCCCCGGACCTGCTCGGCGTCGGCGCCCTCGCGAACGCCGTGCGCGAGAAGCGGCACGGCAACGTCGCCTACTACAACGTCAACCGGTACCTGAACCCGACGAACCTCTGCTGGGTCGACTGCGGCCTCTGCGCCTGGGCGCGGAAGCCGGGCGTCGACGGCGGCTACTCGATGTCGATCGAGGAGGCCGTCTCCGAGGCGGCCGCCGGCTGGCACGACGGGATCACGGAGCTGCACGTCGTCGGCGGGCTCCACCCGTCGCTCCCCTACGCCTGGTACCTCGACCTCTGCCGCGCCCTCAAGCGCCGGTTCCCGGGCGTCCACCTCAAGGCCTGGACGATGGTGGAGCTGGACTGGTTCGCCCGCGTCGGGAAGAAGGACGTCGTGGAGGTGATCCGGGACCTGAAGGCCGCGGGGATGGACTCCTGTCCCGGCGGCGGCGCCGAGATCTTCGAGCGGAAGGTCCGGGACGTCATCTGCCGGGACAAGATCTCGGGCGAGCGGTGGCTCGAGGTGGCGCGCCTCTGCCACCGCGAAGGGGTGAAGACGAACGTCACGATGCTCTACGGGCACGTCGAGAGCGTCGAGGACCGCGTCGACCACCTGCTCCGGATCCGGGCGCTCCAGGACGAGACGCACGGGTTCCTCGGCTTCATCCCCCTCGCCTTCCATCCGGAGGAGACGCAGCTGCCGCACCTTCCCCCGGTCGACGGGATGACCGACCTCCGCGTCATCGCCGTCTCGCGGCTGCTGCTCGACAACGTCGACCACGTCAAGGCGTACTGGATCCAGATCGGCGAGAAGCTCGCGCCCGTCGCCCTCCACTTCGGAGCGGACGACCTCGTGGGGACCGTGACCGAGGAGACCATCACGCACGCGGCGGGGGCGAAGACGTCCTCGGGCCTGTCGCGGGCCGAGATGGAGCGGATGATCCGGGGCGCCGGGCGGGAGCCGTTCGAGCGCGACGCCGACTACGAGCGCGTCGTCCGGGACGACGCCGGGCGGGTCCTCCGGGCCAACCGCCACGACTTCGCGCCGCCCGCGCCCGGGGCGGCCCCGGCGCCGCTCCCGGCGCATCCGTCGGCACTCGACACGGCGATCGCGTCGAGCTAGGGAGCTAGGGCGAGCGCAGAGGGGGGACC
>DAOMFB010000017.1:0-17456 GCA_035429585.1 Thermoanaerobaculia bacterium | reverse complement strand
GCCCGCTGGCGCTGCGCCTCGCCGGGCCGCGCGAGACCGTCTGGCACGCGATCATCCGTCGCAACTACGGCGCCAACCACTTCATCGTCGGGAGGGACCACGCCGGGCCCGGCAACGGCTCGGACGGGAAGCCGTTCTTCGGGCCCCAGGACGCTCTCGAGCTGATGGCGAAGCACGAGGCCGAAACCGGCGTGAAGATGATCCCCTTCCGGGAGATGGTCTACCTGCCGGACGAGGACCGGTACGAGGAGGCCGACCGGGTGCCGGACGGGGTCCGGACCCTCTCGATCTCCGGGACCGAGGTGCGCGAGGCGTACCTCGCCACGGGGAAAATCCTTCCCCCCTGGTTCACGCGGCCGGAGACGGCGGCCATCCTCCGGCAGACCTCCCCGGCCCGGCACGAACAGGGCTTCTGCGTCTGGTTCACCGGCCTCTCGTGCTCGGGGAAGTCGACGACGGCCGAGCTCGTCGCCGACCTGCTCCTCGAACGGGGCCGCCGCGTGACGCTCCTGGACGGCGACGTCGTCCGGACGCACCTTTCGAAGGGGCTCGGGTTCTCGCGCGAGGACCGCGACACGAACATCCGCCGGATCGGGTACGTCGCCTCGGAGATCGTCCGGCACAACGGCGTCGCCGTCTGCGCGGCGATCAGCCCCTACCGGATCACGCGCGCGGAGTGCCGGGCGATGGTGGGCGCGGGGAACTTCCTCGAGGTCTTCGTCGACACGCCGCTCGAGGTCTGCGCGGCGCGCGACACGAAGGGAATGTACGCGTTGGCACGGGCCGGGAAGCTGGCGGGCTTCACCGGCGTGGACGACCCCTACGAGCCGCCGGAGAGCCCCGAGATGCGGCTGACGACCACGGAGGCCACGGCCCTGGAGAACGCCCGCCGGATCCTCGCGGAGCTGACGCGCCGGGGCTTCCTCCGCTAGGAGACGGGCGGAACGCCCCCGGCCGGGCCGGCCCCCATCAGCCGGGTCAGGGCCCGGGCCCTCTTCGTCCAGTCCGGAGAGACGATCCCCGGAGGGAGGACCGTCGCGAACCGCTTGCGGTAGAGCCGGAGCCTGTCGAGATGTCGCGGCGTGCGGGGTTCGTCGCCGGGGCGGAAGCCGGCTCGCGGGAGGGCGTCCGCCAGCACTTCCCCGTAACCCATGCGCCGGAAACAGTCCGTCCCGAGCCCGGCGAGCAGCTCGTTCAGCTCGCCGGGGGAGAAGAGCTCCCGCCACTGGCCGACCGACCGGCCGTGGGGCCGGGCGTGCTCGAGCACCTTCCGGTCTCCGAGGAAGCTCCGGCGGAACGCCTCCAGCGACTTCGCGTCGGCTCCGTACTCCGGGAGGCCGAGCTCGGCCGGAAGCCCCAGGAAGCCGAGCGTCCGCCCGACCACCCCCTCCGGGTCGGCCACCAGATCCTCGTAGGAGATCTCGAGCCGGCCCGGGCTCCCGTCGAACCACGTCCCGAGGTTCCCCAGGCCGAGGGTCAGGTCGAAGGAGTACGGGGAGAGAGCCCGGCCGACCAGCTCCGCCACCGGCACGCCCCACGTCGTCCTGTAGGACGCCGCCACGTCCAGGGGATTCCGCTTCAGCCAGATCATCCGGGCGCCGGGGAAGAGCTCCGCGAGGAAGGGGAGGATGTGGTAGTAGCGGGGCGTCTTGTCGACGAAGACGGAGCGCCCGGAGGCGGCGAGCCGCGAGCCGTAGAGGGACGACGCGAAGGCCCGGGCGGCCCGCAGGAACTCGTCCTCGCCGGCGAGCTCCCTGAGCCCGATGTCCGCCAGCTGCTGGTCGTGCGGGGCGAGGCCGGTTCCCGTGCCGTGGTAGAGAGCGTGCAGGGAGAGGAGGAACCAGGGCTCCGGCGGGCAGAGGACCATCGAGTGCCGGTTGAGGATGGCGGCGAGGAGCGTGGAGCCCGCTCGCGGGCTGGAGAAGAGAAAGACGAGGTTCGCCCCCCCGTCGCGGAGACACGGGGACGCACCGTCGGACATGGAGTCTCGGTCGAGGGGCACCGGGCTCAGTTTAGCGGCGCGGCCGGAGCGGCGCGGTCAGCGGTAGGGTCTTCGCACGCCGCCCACAGCCGTCGTCGCCGCGGCAGAGCACCCGGTCGCCGTCACGGTCTCGACGACCGTGATGGTGACCGCCCCGCCGAAGAGCCGCGTGACGAAGATCTCGTTCGTCCCCTGCCCGGAAACGATCGATCCGTTGGTCACGGTCCACGCCCAGCTCCGGCCCGCCGCGAACGGGACACTCGCCGTCCAGCCCGATGCCGGCGTGCGCACCCACGTCGCCGTGACGGCCGGCGTCGGGCTCTCGAGGACGGTCACCGTTGCGCTGCCGGAGGCCGCGCCCGCGCCCAGAGCATCGGAGAACGCCGTGAGGCTGTACGTCGTCGTGAGCGCCGGCGACACCGTTCGGACGACCGGGCTCGACATGACGCCGTTCTGCGTGACGCCGTCGGACCAGGTCAGGTTCCACGGCGGCGTGCCCGTCAGCGTCACCCGAACCTGCGTAGACCCTCCGGCGCAGGTCGTGCCGCCGCCCGAGACCGTCGCCGTCGCGCCGGCGACGGGCGTCGCCGAGAGGTAGGCGAGCGTGATGCTCGTCTTCGTCGCGTCCGAGGCCGTCAGCCGGAAGATGAAGAGGTCCGCCACGTCGGGCGTGAAGGTCGGGTTGCGGACGGACGCCGAGGAGAGCGCCGCCGTCGAGCCCGCCGGGCGACGGATGACTTCCCAGTTCCAGGACGTCGCCGTCTGCGGCGAGGTGCCCAGTTGGCGGACGGCGCCGACGAGCCCGGTGGTCGAGTCGATGGTCGCCGCGTCGGCGAGGGCCGGCCTCCCGATCCGGATCGAGTGGTTCGCCGTGTCCGCCACGATCAGGTTCCCGGACGGATCGACGGCGATCCCTTCCGGGTTGAAGAAGTGCGCCACATGGTCCGTGCCGTCCTCCGAGCCGAAGTCGCCGTTCTCGGCCCAGACGGTCGTCGTGACGTCGCCGGCCGGCGTGACCTTTCGGATCCTGTTGTCGTTTATCTCCGTCACGTAGACGTTTCCGAGCGCATCGAGGGCGATGCCCGTCGGCAGGTAGAAGCGGGCCGCGCCTCCGTTCCCGTCCGAGTATCCGCAGCTCCCCACGAGCCCGGCCAGCGTCGTGACGACGCCCAGGGAGCTGATCTTCCGGATGGCGCAGTTGCCCGAATCGGCGACGAAGACGTTTCCGAACGCGTCGACCGCGACGTTCCTCGGATCGACGTACGCCCCGGGCAGCGTCGTGACGCCCGTGGGCGTGATCTTCCGGATTCTCGAGTTGCCCGAGTCCGCGACGTAGACGTTCCCCGCCGCGTCGACGGCGAGGCCCCACGGGAAGTTGAACCGGGCGTCTCCCGGAGGCCCGTCGGTGTCTCCGGGGCTCCCCACCGCACCGGCCAGGATCGAGACGGCCCCGCCCGACGTGATCTTCCGGATCACGTGGTTCATCGTGTCGCCGACGTAGGTGTTGCCCGCCGTGTCCACGGCGACGCCCATCGGCAGATTGAGGCCGACCGACGGACCTGCGAGCGTCGAGGTGTCCCCGGCGGGCGTGATCTTCCGGATCGAGTGGTTGAACGTGTCAGCGACGAGGACGTTGCCGCCCGGATCGGCGGCGACGCCGCGCGGCGTGTTGAACCTGGCCGTGGGCAGGTCAGCGAATCCGAACGGGGACGGGGCCCCGTAGGTCGTCGTGACGACGCCGGAAGGCGTGACCTTGCGGATCGAAGTGGAGAAGCTCACGTAGTCGCCGTCGGCGATCCAGGCGTTGCCGGACGAGTCGACCGCGACGCCGGTCGGGCGGAAGAACCGGGCCGCGCTTCCGGTCCCGTCCTCCGTTCCCTGAACGCCGGACTGCCCGGCCACGGTCGAGACGGCCCCCGTCCCGATGACGATCTTCCTGATCGTCCGGTTCCCGCTGTCGGCCAGATAAAGGTTTCCGAGCCCGTCCGCCGCGAGGCCGTCGGGGGAGACGAACCCGCTCGCGAGCGTCGTGACGTCCCCTTCGGAGCCGGTGGGCGCTCCCGCCCGGGCGACCTTGCGAACCGCCTGGTTCGAGGCGTCCGCAACGTAGAGGGTCCCCGAACCGTCGATCGTCAGCCCGAGCGGCGCGAAGAAGCGCGCGGCGCCTCCGGCTCCGTCAGCATTCCCGTAGGAGCCTGCGAGGCCGGCGTACGGGAAGATCTCGCCCGTCGCGAGATCGACCCTCCGGATCACGTGGCTGCCGCGCTCGGCGACGTAGAGGACATTCCGCGCGAGGTCCACCGCGAGCCCCGCGGGGTAGTGGAGCCGGGCGCTGCTCCCCGTCCCGCCCGCGTTGCCGAAGCTCCCCGCGAGGCCCAGGTACGTCGACACGACGCCGGTCGGCGTCACCTTCCGGATCGTGTGGTTGTAGTGGTCCGAGACGTAGAGGTTGCCCGCTGCGTCGAGCGCCAGGCCGCGCGGATTCCAGAAGCGGGCGCTGCTCCCCGTCCCGTCGGCGCTCCCGCGGACGCGGGCGAGACCCGCGAGGGTCGTCACGTCGCCTGAGGAGGAAACCCGGCGAATCGTCTGGTTGAAGGCGTCGGCCACGTAGAGGACGTTCCCGGGGCCGAACGCGACGGCCGTCGGCTGGTTGAAACGCGAGGCGGTCCCGTTCGCATCGACGGCCCCGGGGCCGCCGGGCGCACCGGCAAGGCGCGTGAAGGTGATCGAGTCCGCCGCGGCGTTCCCCACGGCGACGGCCGCCGAGCCCGAGGCCGAGCACGTCGGCCCGGTCGAGACCGTGACGGTCAGGTAGACGAAGCCGCCGCTCCCGGCCGAGAACGTGATGCTCCGCGTCCCCTGCCCGGACGTCAGCGACCCGTTCGTGACCGCCCAGAGGTAGGTCGCGCCGCCGCCGGCATCCGGAACGGAGGCGACGAGCCCGGTCGTGTTCGGCGGCGCCGAGGCGGGAGCCGTGATGGCGGTGGACGACGCGGCGCCCGAGACGGTGACGGAGGCGCTTCCGGAAACGGTTCCGTCTCCATTCGCGTCCGAGAACGCCGTCAGCGTGTAGACCGTCGAGACGGAAAGCGTCACGGTCCGCGTCGCCGGGCTCGAAGAGACCGACTGGACGACACCGTCGGACCAGGAGAGCGTCCACGGCGCCGTTCCCGTCAGGGTCACCGTGAGCACCACGTTCCCGCCCGCGCAGGTCGTCACGCCCCCCCCGGAGACCGAGGCCGTGGCCGAGGACGTCGCGGGGAGAAGCCGGAAGGCCACACCGCCATCGAGAGGGCCGGCCATCTCCGCCGTACCGAGAAGCGTACCGTCCGGGAGCCGAAGGACGCCTCCCCGCGGATAGGCCCCGTCGGGCCCCGAGAAGGAATAGAGCGTGCGGAGCGCTCCGCTGGGCGCCAGCTGGATGACGGCTCCGAGGCCGTTCGCCCCTTTCGTCTGGGAGGTTCCGTAGAGGTTCCCGTCGTCTCCCAGGGTCAGGACGGAGACCCCTTCCACTTCGCCCGTCGCAAAATCGCGGAGCGTCGTGACGGTCACCGGGCTCGTCGCCGCGTCGAGACGGAAGAAGGTCCCCAGGCCGTAGTCGCCGCCGAAGCCCGTCGTGCCGTAGAAGATGCCCGACCCTGCGGGCGTGAGCGCCGCCCACGGGCCCGAGCCGTCCGGGCCGGAGAACGAATAGAGATGCTCGACGGTGCCGTCCGTCGCGACCCGGAAGAGGGTTCCCTTGTCGGAAGGTCCGCCGCCGCTCGCCACTCCGTAGAGCTTCCCGTCGCTGCCGGCGACGAGCTGGGCTGACGGGTAGCGGCCGTCTGTTCCCGAAAAGGACGTCGACCAGCCGAGGCTTCCGGGGCTCGCCGGGTCGACCTTGAAGAGCGTGCCCTTGTCCGAGGCGCCGCCTGCAGCCGTTGCGCCGTAGAGGATTCCGCCGCGCTCCATGACCCCGATCGGGAAGCTTCCGTTCGGGAAGTTCCCCGGCGTCCCGGTGAAGGTGTAGAGCGTCTGGAAGCTGCTCCCGTCCGGCTGGATCTTGTAGACGCTGTTGCTTCCCTTGGTGGTCCCGTAGAGGAAGCCGCCGGGACCCGGCACGACGCCCGAGAAGTCCTGGCCCACGCCGAGGTCCTGCGTGGCCCGGAGCGTCGTCAGCGTGCAGGGGGGGGTCGCGCAGGACTCGAGGCGGTAGATCGTCCCGCCGGCCGAGTTGCCGCCCAGGGACGTCGTGCCGAAGAGGTCGCCGTTCCCGTCCCGGTAGAGGGGCGAGAAGGGGGCGAAGCCCTCGGTGCCCGGGTCCTCGTAGATCACGGCGAACGCGGCCGGGGGCAGCGCCGCCGGATCCACCGCGTAGGAGGTTCCGTAGCCTCCCGCTCCCCCGTCCGACGTCGTCCCGTAGAGCTTCCCGTCGGATCCCAGCGCGAGGCCGGTCGTGGGGTACCTGCCGTTCGTGTCGTTGAAGGAATGGAGCGTCTGCTCGACGACGGGCGTCGCGGAGGGGTCGATCCGGAAGACCGTGCCGCGGAAGTTCGCCCCGCCGCTTTTCGTCGTCCCGTAGAGCTTCCCGTCCGAGCCGAGCGTGAGCCCGGCTTCCGGAATCGCACCCTTCGAGCCGAACTCGTAGACCGTCGTCAGGACGCCGGCGTCGGTGACCATGAAGACGGTGCCCGCGCCCGCGGTCCCGCCCGCCTCGGTCGTCCCGTAGAAGACGCCTCCCTTTTCGACGACGCCCCCCTTCGGGCTGGCGCCGCCGAGGCCGCCGGACGGGAACGGCGTGACCCACTGCATCGAGCCCGAAGTGGAGATCTTGAAGATCGTCCCGAGGCCCGGGCCGTTCCCCCCCTCGTAGGTCGTCCCGTAGAGGAACCCTCCGCTCTCGAAGAGGCTCGCGACCGGAGAGGCCCCGTCCGTGGCGCCTCCGGAGAACGAGTAGAGCGTCGTCAGCGTGGCGGGCGAGGTGGAGAGGTCCAGAGAGAAGACCGTCCCCAGGCCGTTCGCTCCCCCGAGGCGGGACGTCCCGTAGAAGTTCCCGTCGCTCCCCTTGATGAGGGCCGCCTCGGGCGAAGCGGGGCCGGTCCCACCGGCAAAGTCGTGCACCGTCTCGAACGTGCTCCCGTCGGGACTGACCCGGAAGACGGTGCCGAACCCGTTCAGGCCACCGGAGGTCGTCGTGCCGTAGAGGAAGCCCGCGCCGTCGTAGACGAGCCCGGCCACGGGGGTCTGGCCGTCCGTGTTGCTGTCGAAGGAATGGAGGGTGGTCACGGTGCCGGCCGTCGTCACCTTGACGACGGAGCCCTGCCCCCAGGCGCCTCCCTGGTCCGTCGTGCCGTAGAACTCCCCCGGGGCCACTTCGACGAGGGCGGACGTGATCCGGACGGAGGCGTTGAAGGCGTGGAGGACGTCGTACGTCTGCCCGGCCGCGCGTCCCGCGGAACCACAGAGTGCGAGCAGAGCGACGAGAACGGCGCACAGGGCGACTCTCTTCCCGGACGCGATCGTCATGAACCCTCCCCGATTGAGCCGAAACTGACCGAGTGTAGCCCAGGCAGCGCCATTGCTCGTTGCGTCAACGCACCGCGGCCGGGCACCCGGCGACCCGGAGCCGGGAAGAGGCGGCGACCCCGCCGCTCCGCATCTCCGTCTTCCTCACGCGGAGGATGTGCAGAGGGGCGTTGTGTCCCGTCACACCCCCGGAACGTGGCGTCTCAGGAGCCGTCCTCTCCGGCCGGAGCGGCACCGTCACGCGTCTCGTGCGCCCACGCCTGGTAGGCGTCGCAGACCTCCCCCGCCGCGCCGTCGCGGACGATCCGTCCCTCGGAGAGCCAGAGGGCGCGCGTGCAGGTCTCGCGGACCTCGTCGAGGAGATGCGAGACGAGGAGGAAGGTCTTCCTCCGCTCGCGGAAGCCGGCCATCCGCTCGTGGCACTTCGCGCGGAAGCGTTCGTCCCCCACCGCCAGCGCCTCGTCGACGAGGAGGATGTCGGGGTCGATGTCCGTCGCGGCCGCGAAGGCGAGCCGCGCCACCATGCCGGTCGAGTAGTTCCGGATCGGGGTGTCGAGGAAGGGTTCCAGCTCGGCGAACGCCGCGATCCGTTCCATCCGGTCCAGCATCTCCCGCCGCGACCGCCCCATCAGGGTCCCGTGCAGGATGGCGTTCTCGCGTCCCGTCAGCTCCCCGTGGAACCCGAGGCCCAGCTCGAGGAGGGGCGCCAGCGTCCCGCGGACGACGACGCGCCCCGCGCTCGGCGGCCTCACGCGGGCGATGATCCGGAAGAGGCTACTCTTTCCCGCGCCGTTCGGGCCGACGATGCCGACGCGCTCCCCCGGCCGGATGACGAGCGAGACGTCCCGGAGGGCGAGGAGCTGGCCGTGGTCCAGGCGGCCGCGGAGCTTCCGGATGGCGTACTCCTTCAGGGTGTCGATCGCCTCGCTGGCGATCCGGTACCGGACCGTGACGCCCACGAGCTCGATCGCCGCGTCAGGAGCGGAGGCCATAGCTCTCGATCTTCGCGGCGTAGAAGAGCCAGCCGGCCGCGAGGGCGACGACGGCCGCGGCCGCGGCGAAGAGGAGGGTCTTCGGCCCCGGGAGCCAGCCGTCGTAGAGGGGCGCGCGGAAGATCTCCACGAGGTAGGTCATCGGGTTGTACCGGACGACCCACCGCCACCTCTCCGGGACGATGGCCGGCTCGTAGACGATCGGCGTCACGAAGAACCACGGCGTCAGGAGGACCTGGTACATGTCGCGGACGTCGACGAAGCGCGAGGCGAGGGTGAAGACGAAGAGGCCCACGCCCGCCGTGAAGAGCGTGCCGGCCACGAGCGCGACCGGCAGGAAGAGCCAGCTGGGCCGGATCCGCCAGCCGGTCACGACGACGATGAGGACGAAGGGGACGAGGCTGAGGAGGAGGTTCACGAGGCCGACGAGGACGGAGCCCGCGACGAAGGCCGACCGCGGAACGTAGATGCGCCGCGTGATCTCGACGGCGTCCGTCGTCAGGGTCGCCGTGTGGCTGGTCGCCTGCGCGAAGAAGGTCCAGAAGAGCGACGCCGCGAGGAAGTAGACGGGGAAGTTGGAGATCGGCTGCCGCTGGAAGGTCGAGAAGACGAGCGTGAAGACCAGCATCGTCATCAGCGGGTTCAGCATCGTCCAGGCCACGCCGAGGACGGAGCGCTTGTACCGGATCTTGATGTCGCGCAGCGCCAGCTCGACGACGAAGTGGCGGTAACGCCACAGGTCGCGGGCCTCCTCCACGAAGCGGGGGCCGCGCCGGGCCGAGTCGTAGACGGGCGTGTCGGCGGCCATGGGCGCTTCCGGAGTCTATCCGGAGGGCCCCCCGGCCCCGGGGTCCTGCCGGCGGCCTCCGCGCGGCGCGCCCCTCCTAGACGCGCCGGGGACGGGTTGCGGTCGGCGTGGGCGTCGGCGTAGGTGCCGACGGCGTTCCCGTCAGCGCCGGTGTCGGCGTCGGCGTGGGAGTCCGCGTCGGCGTCGCCGTCGCCACCGCGGTCCCCGTCGACGTCGGCGTCGGCGTGGGCGTCCGTGTCGGGGTCCACGTCGGGGTCCGCGTCGGCGTTGCCGTCGCCACCGCGGTCCCGGCGGGTGTCGGCGTCCGCGTCGGCGTGGGCCAGCCACGGCGGCTGGGCGTCGGCGTGGCCGTCGGCGTCGCCGTCGGGACGGGCGTGCTCGTGAAGGTCGGTGTTCTCGTCGGCGTCCGCGTCGGCGTCGGGGTGGGCGTCGGCGTGCGGGTGGGCGTCGCCGTGGCGACGATCGTTCCCGTCGGGGTCACGGTCGGCGTGAACGTCGACGTCGGCGTGAAGGTGGGAGTGCGGGTTGGGGTGGGGGTCACCGTCGGCGTGGGCGTCGGCGTCGCCCCGCCGAGCGTGTAGCTGAAGGCGCCGACGGCGGTGACGCCCTGGTTCCCCGGGTTGACGACCGTCACGTCGACGAGCCCTTCCGCGTGGGACGGCGAGGTGGCCGTGATCGTCGTGGCGCTCACGACCGACACCGAGGTGGCCGCCGTCCCGCCGACCTTCACGGTCGCGCCGGAGAGGAACCCGGTGCCGGAGATCGTCATCACCGTCCCACCCGTGATGCTTCCGAAGGTCGGAGAAACCGACGTCACCGCCGGACCGGGGACGGTGCCGAAGCACGAGGCGCTGCTCTCGACGTACGTCCGGATCCTGTTCTTGACGGCTTCGCTCGATTCCCCGACGACGCCGAGGTACATCTTGATGGCGCTGTAGCCGCCGAGGAGGTGGCAGTAGCTCATGATGGTCCCCTTCTCGGGGGGGACGCTCGTCGAGCCGCAGTTGCACTCCTGGTTGTAGCAGCAGTCCACCGGCGGGGAGTAGCAGTGGGTGTGCGGCGAGCCGAAGTTGTGCCCCAGCTCGTGCGCCACGGCCATGAAGTCCCAGTACGTCGTCGTCAGGTTCGCCGGGGCGACGCCGGTGAGGCTCCCGACGAGGCCGTATCCATAGCTCGCGCACAGGGCGTTCAGGTAGGCGATGCCGCCGCCGAGCCCCCGCCCGCTCAGCATGTGCGCCGTCGCGCGCGGGACGGCCGTCCGGTTCGTGTTCCAGTAGGACATGAACTCGGAGAGGCTGTTCGACGAGGTCGTGGCGGTCCAGGGGTCGGCCGAGGTGGTCCAGATGGAGAGGTAGTTCACCTGGAGCGTCACGAGGACGTCCCGCTGGTAGATGGCCGACACGGCCGCGAAGAGGTCGCCCACGTACTTCGAGAGGGCCGAGACGGAGCCCAGCTTCGCGTAGATCTCGTAGTCGGTCTCGACGGCGACGCCGCCGTAGTACATGACGCTGCTCAGGGCCGTCTCCGTCGGCGCCGCCCGGACGAACCGCTCGAGGGATTGGGGAACCGGGAGCGAATCGGCCTCGCACTGGAAGCGGCGCACCGCCTCGGGCATCTCCCGCTCCGGCGAGAAGGTCCGGACGAGCGTCCGGCCTCCCGGCCGGTCGGCGTAGATGTCGCGCTCCGGGCTGATGGTCGCGACGCGGTCCGCGAGGACGATGAATCCCCGCACGGAGGCGCCGCGCGCCAGGACGGCGAGCGAGGAGGGCTCTCCGACGACGTGCCCCACGAACCACCGGTCCGTCGGCGGGGCGACCTTCCACTCCGAGTTCCGGCCGTGGACGACGATCTCCGCGCCCGGAGCGAAGACGTCGAGCGGGGAGACGTCGAGATTCACCTCGGTCCCGTCGTCGAGGGTGAACGGCTCGACGGCGACCCGCACCCCGACGGCGCGCGGCCCGTCGAGCGCCCGGAAGACCCTTTCGTCGACCGGTCGCTGGGCGTTCAGGGGTGTGGCAATCAGGAGAAACAGTCCGGCCCACGACAGAAGGAGCCGCCGCGAAAACTGCAGGAGGGACCTCATATACACCTTCCCTGCCATGCCCCGTTCCCGTGACGCGAGTCACGCCCCGGGCCCGTTCGACGGCCCGGGGCGCGGAAAACCGACAATTCCTGTCGCTGCGGGGCGGGCGCCGGCTTCAATTCCCGGCGGGACCCGCGGCTCAGCCAGACGGATTCGAGCCCGGCGGCGGCACGGGCCTCGGCGTCGGGGTGGGCGTCGGCGCCGAAGAGAATCGGAGCGCTCTGTCCTGCGTCGGCGTTCCGTTCACGGCGCGGGGCGCCGGTGGATCACTCTCCCAGACGGGCGTCGGCGGCCACGGCACCGGCGGATCGCTCTCCCACGCGCCGGGAGGAACCCGCGTCGGGGTCGGCGTGGGCGTCGGGGAGGCCGGGGGGGTGCCGGTGCGCGTCCCCGTCGGCGTCGGCGTCGAGCTCGCCGTGCCCGTCGGCGTGGGCGTCGGGGTCGGCGTGGGAGTCGGCGTCGGCGTCGGCGTGCCGCCCGTGCCGTAGTAGTAGCGGATCGCGGCGATGTCGTCCGTCTGCGGAGAGCTCGGTTTGGACGGCGGGATCGAGGACCTCATCACGGCCTGATTCCAGTCCGCCGACGTCGTCGTCGAGAACTGGCTCTGCGCCGTGTCGGAGTGCCCGAGCCCGAGAACGTGACCCACCTCGTGAAGGACGGCGCTCCGGAAGATCGCCGCATCGTACGAGCAGGAGGAACGTCTCATCCAGACCGTGCCTCCCTGCGTCGCGTAGTAGTTGCCGACTCCCTTGAAGGTCCGCGGCCCCGTAGAGCTGCCCGGCCCCCCCAGGCCGAGGACGCCGCCGCCGCAGAAGGGCTCGCTCCAGGCACTCGTGCTCTCGACGTCGAGGTTCACCGTGACGGCGCCGCTCGAGGCGGACGTCGCGTAGGAGATCCGGACGTCCGCCCCGGAGACGCCGGCCCAGCCCGACGCGGCGTTCTGAACGTGGGGAAGGCCGTTCGAGCTGTCGCTCAGGTTCGACTGTGTGCCGTTCGGAACGACCCTGGCCTGCGGCGATCCGCCCGTGTCCCAGAACCAGCGGAAGAGACACGGGCTTCCGTCGCAGTTGCCCGGCTCCGGACCGCCGATGTTGACCCAGAACTTGGGCCGCAGGCCCACGACGACGTGCATCGGCCCGTCCGGCTGGCCGCGAGGCACCTCCGGCATCGGCCCGCCCGGCGCCGCGGTCCGAAGCGCCGCGAGGAACGGGAGAAGCGGCCGCTGGGCGTCGGGTGACGCCGGCTCTCCGGCGGCTTCCGACAGGAACTGCTCCTCGCCGGACTGGAAGAGGGAGCGAACCGCGAACATCGAACCGCCGCCATCCTGGAGAACATCGAAGACCGACAGCGCGAACTCCGTCAGAACGTACTCCCCGGGCCGTCCGGGGCGCGGCGCGAGGAAGAAGACGGCGGTCTGCCCGTCCACGAACCTCGGCGTCCCCGGGACGCGGAATGCCTGGCCCTCCGTCTCCCCGCCCGGAAGGACGAGGTAGAAGTCCCCGGTCGGAAGGTCGCCCTTCAGGACCTCCAGCGCGGAGAGCCGCGTCACGGTGAAGGCGACGAGCCGCCCGTCAAGCGGCTCCAGTCGCGTCGCGCGGCCCGCGACCCGGGCCAGGACGACGAGAGGGGCGTGCCGGAGGAGATCCGCGTCGCAGATGGGAAGGTACGTGGCGGCGGAGGTCGGACGGGCCGCCGTCCCCGCGACGGCGAGGAAGAGTGCCGGGAGGCTGCCGAGCCGAAGCCGCCGGTTCACGCCCCGTTCTACTGCAATCCCGGGACCGGGGGGCGGGGCGTGACGCCCGTCACCGCCCGGCGCCGCACGCCGACGATTCCTGTCGGCCTATCTCCGCCGTGAGGCCTTCATCGCGGCGCGGGCCTCGCGGTCGGCCTCCCGGCGCCGGATCGTCTCGCGCTTGTCGTGGAGCTTCTTGCCCGTCACGAGCGCGATCTGGACCTTCGCGCGGGCCCCCTTGAAGTAGATCGAGAGGGGGACGCAGGTGGCCCCCGACCGCTGGATCTTCGAGGCGAGCCGCTCGATCTCGCGGCGGTGGAGGAGGAGCTTCCGCTTCCGCTTCGGATCGGGGTTGTTCCAGCTCCCCGCGGTGTAGGGGGGGACGTGGACGTTCCAGAGCCAGGCCTCGCCCCGGTCGACCGCGACGTAGCCGTCGACCAGGCTCGCGCGCCCCTCGCGGAGCGACTTGACCTCCGTCCCGGTCAGGGCGACGCCCGCCTCCAGCTTCTCCTCGATGTGGTACTCGTGAAAGGCGCGGCGGTTGGTGGCGACGGTCTTCTGTGCTTCCTTCGCCGCCGCTCCCTTCGGGCCCGGCGCGCCCCCGCTCACTCGGAGCGGCCCTCGAGCATCCTCTTGAAGCGCGGCGCGAGGTCGGGGTCGAACTGCGTCCCCGCCTTCGACCCGATGATGTCCAGCGCCTGCCCCTCGGCGATCACGGCCCGGTAGGAGGTGGGCGACGTCATGGCGTCGAACGCCTCGCAGAGATGAATGATCCGGGAGCCCGTCGGGATCCGCTCTCCCTTCAGGCCGTCGGGGTAGCCGGCGCCGTCCCACCGCTCGTGGTGGTGGCGCACGAGCGGCGCCACGGGGTAGGGCCAGGCGATGTCTTCCACGATGTGGGCGCCGACACGCGGGTGCTGCCGGACGAGCCGCACCTCCTCCTCGGTCAGGGCGCGCTTCGTGTAGAGCTCCTCGTAGTTCAGCTCGCGCATCCCGACGTCGTGGAGGATCCCCGCCACGGTGACCTGCTCGATCTCGAGAGGGCTGAGGCCGAGCGCGGTGGCGAACTTCCGGGCGAGGCGCCCCACGTTGAAGGAGTGGGTCTTCAGCGCCGTCCGGCGGCGGAGTCCCGGCTCGACGAGCTTGTTGACGAGGCCGCGGTAGGCCTCCCGGAACCGCGTCTCGCCCCGGATCTCCGAGAGGGCGTTCTTCAGGACGACGTGGGCGGGGCGGAGGGCCTCGCGCGCTTCGGGCGTGGGGCCGTGGCGGTAGAGGAGGGAGAAGACGGCGATCCCCTCCGGCGTCGAGGCGAGGACGGAGGACTGGATGGCCGCGATCTCGGCGCGTCGGACCGGGCGGGTGTCCGCCGACGGAAGGTCGAGGGACCGGAAGGTGTGCTCGGTCGGAAGGGGGAACGGGGCCGCCGGCTTGGCGGCCACCTTCTCGAGGTTCTCGACGAGGGCGGGCTTCAGGTCGGGGTCGACCGGTCTCCGGCTCGCGTAGGTCACCTCGAGACGGTCCGGAAAGTAGAGGGAGACGGCCGCCACCTCGACTTCGTTGAACTGGAGGCAGGTCTGAAGGTAGAGGCGCGCGAAGTCGACCTCGGCCGGAAGCGTCGCGGGCGCCGCGGCTCCGCCCGGCCGGGCCGACGGCAGCCGCGAGAGCGTCTCCTCGACGAGGCGAAGCGTGTGCGTCACCGAGCCGCTCGTGTACGCCGCGGGGAGGTCGCCCGTGGAGCTCACCGGGATCGGCGTCCGCTCCAGCGCGTCCACGTTCGGCCGGAACGCTCCAGTGTCCATGGAGACCATCTCGTGGGCGATCCCGGTCTCCGGGCCCTTCGGGCCGTACCCGAGACGCATCGCGCCGGTGCTGCCGACGGCCGGCAGGTCCGGCGGCGGCGTGAAGCCCCGCCCTTCGTTCCCCTCCGCCGTGATCCCTTCCGGGCGGTACTGCGGATGGCGCTTCAGGAGGACGGCGAACCGCCGGAGGAGGTCCGTCATCTCGTGGACGTCCTCGTGGGTGAAGGGGAGGCGGCCCGCCTTGTCGCGGACGTCGACGATCCCGATGATCCGGCCGTCGAGGTAGATCGGCGAGGTCAGGATCTTCGTCGTGGAGGCCCCCTCGAGGAGGTCCACGAGCTTGCCGGCCTGTCGGAGGCTGTTGACGAAGAAGGGCTCGCGGTGCTCGTACACGTGCGTGGCGAGCGGCTCCATCCGGCTGAAGCGCTCGAGGATCTTGTCGGTTCGCGAGAAGCCGAACTGCGTCTTCAGGCGGAAGCTGCCGGTGGCGTCGAACGTGTAGATGGCGGCCTTGACGGGCTGCCAGCGTTTGCGCAGGACGGCCAGAAAGTCCGCGTAAGGCTTTTCATCCTCGGGGGCGAGCACGATCGAATCCTCGGACAAGAATAGCAGCCGGCTCCCGCCGCCCCGCTTCGGAGGGCCGCTTCCCCCCCGCCGGCCCGGTGTGGCCCCGGCGCGTCAGGGTGTGGCGGGCGCGCCACAAGCGCGGGGGCGAACCGGCCCCTCCCGTGCGGAAAACCCGGGGTTTCGGAGCCTCCGCGTCTGGCACCGCTCCTGCTCTACCCGTCGCCGAGATGGAGCGCTCCCTGACCCTCTCCCGCCCCGTCCGCGTCGCGGGAGTCGGTCTTCACTCCGGGCGACACGTCACCGCGGTGCTGCACCCGGCCGAGGCGCGCCGGGGCATCGTCTTCTTCCGCACCGACGTCGGCGCCGTGGTTCCCGCCGTCGCGGAGGAGGCCGCCCGCTTCGACCACGCGACCTCTCTCGGCCGGCCGGGGCGCGAGATCGGTACCGTGGAGCACCTCCTCTCGGCGCTCGTCGGCTCCGGCATCCACGACCTGCTCGTGGAGGTGGACGGGCCGGAGCTGCCGATCCTGGACGGGAGCGCCGCCCCGTGGCTCGAGGCCGTTCACCACGCGGGCCTCGTCCAGCTCCGCGACGCCGCCCGCCCCTTCTGTCCCGCGGCGCCGATCTCGGTCTCCGGGCCGCACGGGAAACGGATCGAGATCCGCCCGGCCCGGGACCTCCGCCTGACCTACTCCATCGACTTCCCGCACCCGGCCATCGGCCGCCAGTCCGTCACGGTCGTCATCACGCCGGAGAGCTACGCGCGGCACCTCGCGCCGGCCCGCACGTTCGGCTTCCTCGCCGAGTACGAGGCGCTGAAGGCGCACGGCCTCGCGCGGGGGGCGAGCGCCGAGAACTGCATCGTGGTCGGCGAGGACCGCGTCGAGAACGGAAGCCTCCGGTTCCCCGACGAGTTCGTGCGGCACAAGGCGCTCGACCTCCTCGGCGACCTCGCGCTCGTGGGCCGGCCCGTCACCGGCCACGTCGTGGCCCAGCGGGCGGGGCACTCCCTGCACGCCGCCCTCGCGCGGCGGCTCCGGGACGAGATGCTCGGCGAGGACGCGGCCGAGGCGCCGGCCGCCGACGCCTTCGCGGCCCTCTGAGGCCCGCCGCGCCGCTCCGGAGGCCTCCGCCGCGCTAAAGTGGGGCGTGCTCTCCGGGCCCTGCCGTCTCGCGCTCCTCGCCGTGCTGCTCGTCCGCCTCCCGTCCACGGCCGACGAGCCCGGCGAGGCGACCCGGCTGCCCGGCGTCTCCACCTGGATCACCGGACGGGACCTTCACGTCTCGGCGAAGCTCTCGCCCGGTCTTCCCCGCGACGTCGCCGAGCGGCTCGCGTCGGGTCTTCCGACGACGGTCCTCTGGCGCGTCCGCCTCTTCGCCTTCCGGAACCTCTGGTGGGACGGCCTGAAGGACGAACGCCGCTACGAGGTGACGGCGACGTTCCGTCCGGTCTCGGGCGACTACCTCGTCGAGAAGAGGCTCGACGGACGCCTGCTCGGATCGGCCGTCGTCCCCGGGAGGGCCGACGCCCGCCAGTCCCTTTCCGAGGTGCCCGGGCTGACGATGTTCCTCATGGGACCCCATCTCGAAGGGAAGCGCCTCGTGGTCCGGGTGAAGTGCGCCTACGCGCGCGGGGTGAGCTTCGGCGTCGTGCCGACGACGGTCGAGACCGACTGGGTCCGCTCCGGCATCTTCGACGGGCCGCCCGTCGACGCGAGATGACGTTCCGCTGGTCGCGCGACAACCGGATCCTCGGGGCCCTCTTCCTCGGGCTCGGGGCCGCCCTCGCCGGGCTCTACGCGCTCATCCTCCGGACGCGGGCCCTGACGCCCGCCGCGGCGACCAACCGCGTCCTCCTCTTCGTCC
Source organism: Thermoanaerobaculia bacterium (assembly GCA_035429585.1). Classification (GTDB taxonomy): domain Bacteria; phylum Acidobacteriota; class Thermoanaerobaculia; order UBA5066; family UBA5066; genus DAOMFB01. Next base: position 123 of record DAOMFB010000017.1, on the reverse strand, counting down.
TCTTCTACATCGTCGTCGTCCTGATCCTCGTCCTCCTCTTCGTCCTCGTCCGGGCGGCCGTGCGGCTCGTCCTCGAGGCGCGCCCGCTCGTCCTCGGTGCGCCGCGTCGCGAACTTGACGCCG
>DAOMFB010000016.1:0-17878 GCA_035429585.1 Thermoanaerobaculia bacterium | reverse complement strand
AACGGCCTCGGCAACATGAGCGAGTGGACGGCGCCGAACCAGATGGGCCTGGACGGCTACGAGGGCAACCTCAACGACCGCGTCGCCACGCTGCCGCAGCTCCTGAAGGACGCCGGCTACCACACCTACATGGTCGGCAAGTGGCACCTGGGGAAGGAGCCGACCCAGATCCCGGCCGCGCGCGGCTTCGAGCGCGACTTCACGCTGCTCGACGGGATGGGCAGCTACTGGGACGACTGGAGCTTCTCGGCCCTCAACCCCAAGTCGCTCTACACCGAGGACGGGCGCTACCTGAAGAGCCTGCCGAAGGACTTCTACGCGACGAAGACCTACACGGACAAGCTGATCTCCTACATCGACGCCAACCACGGCGACGGCAAGCCGTTCTTCGCGTACGTCTCCCACCAGGCGCCGCACGAGCCGTACCACCTGCCGAAGGAGTGGCGCAACCGCCACGTCGGCGAGTACGACAAGGGCTGGGACGCCCTGCGGCAGGAGCGGCTGAAGAGGCAGGTCGAGCTCGGCATCACGCCCGCGGGCACGCAGCTCGCGGAGCGGATGTGGTTCGTGCCCGACTCCACCCTGCTGGCCGCGGCCCCCCGCGGGGTCATGGGGAAGAAAATGGAGATCTACGCCGGGCTGGTCGAGAACCTCGACTACCACGTCGGACGGCTCATCGACCACCTCAAGAAGATCGGCGAGTACGACAACACCATTTTCATCGTCTTCGGCGACAACGGCGCCGAGGGGGGCGACCTGTTCGAGCTGATCGCGGGCTCGCCCGGCTCGCGCGACTTCCTCTGGGCGGCCATGCACTGGTCGCAGACCAATCCCAACGCGTGGGGCGACCCGGGCTCCTGGCTCTCCTACGGGCCCGCCTGGGCCCAGGTCTCCATGACCCCCTTCAGTCAGTACAAGGCATGGCTCGCGGAGGGCGGCATCCGCAACGCGCTCATCGTCAGCGGGCCCGGGGTCAAGCGCCCCGCGGGGAGCATCGACACCCGGGCGACCATGCACGTGGCCGACATCATGCCGACGCTCCTCGAGGTGGCCGGCACGAGCTACCCGAAGACGTACAAGGGGAAGGACGTGCCCCCGGCGCTGGGCAAGTCCTGGGTGCCCGTCCTCGAGGGCCGGGCCGAGTCGCCGCGCACGGACCAGGACGTCCTCGCCTGGGAGCTCTTCGGCAACCGCGCCGTCCGGCAGGGGCGCTGGAAGCTGCGCTGGGAGAACAAGCCCTTCGGCAAGGGCGACTGGGAGCTCTACGACCTCGCGGCGGATCCCAGCGAGCTGAAGGACCTCGCGGCGGAGCATCCCGACAAGCTGAAGGAGATGGTCGCGCTCTGGGAAGACTACGTCCGGACAAACAACGTGGTCCTGCCCAACCGTTCCCCCTACGAGCAGCTGGAGAAGGACCTTCCGCAGCGAGTCCCGGTCCAGGCCGGCTATCCGCCGGCCAACCTGAAGCGCCAGTACGTGCCGCCCGCGGACATGCTCGCGGACCCGAAGCAGTGAGCGCCGAGCCGTGCCGCGCCATCGCGAAGGAGCTGATCTCATGAGCCACGAGACTCCGTCGAGGAAGAGGTCCGGGTTCGTCCGGCTCGCGCTGGCGTCGGCGCTCGCGCTGGGCGCCCTCGCCGCGCTCCCGGCCTCCGCCCAGATGCCCGCGCGCTTCTACTGGAAGACCCTCTCGGGGGCGGACGCCGTTCCGCTGATCTTCAATTCCATCAGCGGGAACACGAACCCGTTCGATCCGGCCCACATCGTGGCGCCGGGCTCGAACATCGACGGCACGATCGCCCTCGCGGGCTACGCGCACACCTTCGCCCTGTTCGACCGGGCGGCGATGGTCGCCGTCCTCCTGGAGATGGGACGAATCTCGGGCGACGTGACGGCGAAAGGCCGGACGTTCAGCTCCTCGGCCCGCGGCTTCGGCGACCCCACGCTCGAGTTCGACATCAGTCTCGTCGGTCCGGCGGCGCAGAAGAACCTCGTCGACCCCCTGCGGTACCAGCCGGGCTTCTCTCTCGACCTCATCGCCGACCTCGTCGTGCCGATCGGCGAGTACGACAGCAGCCAGCCGTTGAACCTCGGCCAGAACCGGTGGTGCGGGCGCATTGGATTCCCGATCGTCTGGCAGCTCGGCCCGTGGGTGCCGAGCCGGCGCACGACGCTGGAGTTCCTGCCCGCCGTCTGGCTCTTCGGCGACAACAACGACTACGTCGGGCAGACGCTGAAGACCGATCCGCTGTTCCAGCTGGATATGCACCTGACGCGCGACTTCACGGACCGTTTCTGGGCCTCGCTCGACGGCGCGTGGTACGCGGGCGGCGCGGCGACCCTCGACGGCGTCAAGGGCGCAAAGCTGAACAACCTGGCGTTCGGCCTCACGCTCGGCTACCAGATCACGGACAACCTCGGCCTCACGTTCGGCTACAAGTCCACCGTCAACGATAAGGCTCCCGGGGACCTCCAGATGGACGGGTTCATGGTGTCGCTCGTGTACGGGTGGCACTACATCATCGAGGGCGCGAAGCGGCTGAAGGGCGAATAGCAGGCGTCCCGGTCCCGAGAGCCGAGGCCCCGGCCGGGTGACGACGTCGGCGTGAGGCCAGACCCGTGACCGCAGTGAGGCGTGAGTCTGGTTTCCGCGTGCCGCAGGACCCGGCGTTCCCATTGCGCCCCGGCAGCCTCGGGCCGTTCCGATCGCATCCCCTCGCCACCCCTCATCTCCGGTGCCACCGCTCGGTTATCCGCCGGAAGATGGCGCTCGGTCTCGCGAGGTTTCGCTCCTGCCTGTCGTCGTCGAGCGCGTCCGGCGCGTGACCTTCCGCCTGAAGCCCGGCGAGGTCGGCATCGCTCGGCTCCCCCTCGCTCCCGAGAGGAGAAACGCCGGGGACGGAGCGGGGAGCTCGCTGTCGGTCTGCATCCGTCGATGCCGGCCGCCGCCCTGGCGCGTCTACAGTACCGGCTCTGTCCAGCCCGTGTGCGCGTCCTGCGCCCCTGCCGAAGAGGACAGGGTTGGCAGCCGGTCGGCTAAGTTCGTGAGGGCGCGGACTTCGATCCGAGCCGGACAAGCACGCGATGCTCGGCGCCGTCGTCCACGAGAGGGACGGCATCCGGCTCGACCGGCCTTCCGTCGAGCGTGGCGGTTGCGACCCCGCGGCAGGATCGCTCGGGGTTCTCCACGGTGATCGTGTAGCGCGAACAGCCGAACCTCCACTCGAGCGAGCAGGACGGCCACGAGGAGGCGATGCACGGATCGATCGAGAAGACTGCGCCCCGCCGCTGGAGTCCGAAGATGCCTTCCACCGCGACGCGGTACATCCAGCCGGCCGAGCCTGTGTACCAGGTCCACCCGCCACGCCCGCGGTGCGCCGGATGGTCATAGACGTCCCCCGCGAGGACATAGGGCTCGGTCTTGTATCGGTCCACGTCGGCGCGGCTGCGTGAGTGGTTCATCGGGTTGAGCATGTGGAAGAGTTCAACGGCCTCGTCGCCGTGTCCGAGGCGCGCCATGGCCAGGACGACCCACGCCGCCGCGTGCGTGTACTGCCCGCCGTTCTCGCGAACGCCGGGGATGTATCCCTTGATGTAGCCGGGGTCCGCCGACGCGTGGTCGAAGGGGGGCGTGAGAAGGAGAACGACTTGAGGCTCGCGGCGGACGAGGTGGGCGCGCACCGAGTCCATCGCACGCTCCGCGTGCGCGCGCGGCGCGGCATCGGAGAGGACCGCCCAGGTCTGCGCGACGGAGTCGATCCGCCCTTCCTCGTTCTGCTGCGAGCCGAGAGGCCGCCCGTCGTCGAAGTAGCCGCGCCGGTACCAGTCGCCGTCCCACGCCTGCTCGAGCATCGTCGCGAGGTGGCGCTCTGCGGCACGGTACCGCCCCGCCCGCGCTCCATCCCCCCGCTCCTCGCAGAGGACCGTGAAGGAGCGGAGCACGGCACAGAGCATCCAGCCGTCGAACACGCTCTCGCCCCGCCCCTCGATCCCGACCCGGTTGTACCCGTCGTTCCAGTCGCAGCTCCCGATGAGGGGCAACCCGTGCACGCCCGCCGTCAGGCCGTGGTCGATGGCGCGGACGCTGTGTTCGTAGAGAGTCCCTCTTTCCGTCGAGACCGCGGGCGTGCCGAACACTTCTGGCTCGCCTGCCGGGACGGGAAACCCGGCGAGGAACGGGACGACCTCGTCGAGGATGGCGCGGTCTCCCGAGGCGGTTGCGTACGCCTCGACGGCGTACGGAAGCCAGAGGAGGTCGTCCGAGCAGCGGGTCCGGATCCCCTGCCCGGTCGACGCGTTCCACCAGTGCTGGACGTCTCCTTCCACGTACTGCCGGGCGGCGGCGCGAAGAAGGTGCTCCCGCGCGATCTCCGGCCGCGTGAAGAGCAGCGCGAGGACGTCCTGGAGCTGATCGCGGAATCCGTAAGCCCCACTCGACTGGTAGTAACCCGAGCGCGCCCAGAGCCGGCAGGAGAGGTCCTGGTAGAGGAGCCAGCGGTTCACGAGGAGGTCGAAGGAGTCGTCGGGTGTCGAGACTTTCACGGCCGAGAGCGTCTCGTCCCAGAACGCTTCGACAGCGTGGAGCTCGTCCGCCGCGGCGCCCGGCCCCCCCGCGCCCGCGTACTTGGCGACGAGCGTGCGAGCCTCCGCAGCGTCCTTCCCCTGGCCGAGCAGAAGAACGATCCGGCGGGTCTCACCCGGTGCGAGGTCGGCCGCCACCTGGAGCGCGGCACAGGGATCGAGGCCGGCCCCCACTCGGCCGGAGAGCCGGGGGCGGCGCAGGCCCGCGGCGCGAGCGAGCGAGCCGTTTCGTCCGAGGAACTCGCGGCGGTCTGCGGTGGCGGAGAGGATGCGGCCGCTCGCCGCGGCGAAGGCGACACGATTGCGCTCCGCGTCGGTGACGTCGCGCGCGAGGATGGCGCCGCTCGCCCCGTCCCGCTCCGTCACGATGAAGCGGGGGTTTCCCGGCCTCGGGGGCCCGAGAGCCCAGTCGTTGTATGCGAAGACGGTGAGGCGGCGCGGCCGGTCCGAGGCGTTCGTGAGCGTGAGGATCGACAGCTTCACCGGCTCGGCGCTCGTCACGAAGACCGCGAGCTCCTGCACGATGCCGTCGGCCCGTCGCGCGAAGCGGGTGACGCCCGCGCCGTGGCGGATCACCCAGCGGACGTCGCCTCCCGCCCGGCGGAGCGGCCCCGGGGTCGCACCCCGGACCGCGCCGCTCTCCTCGTCCCTCAGGAACACGGCCTCGCCTGTCGGGTCCGTCACGGGGTCGTTCGCGAACGGCGTCAGCCGGTTCTCGCGGCTGTTCCCCGACCAGGTGGTCGCGGCTCCCGTCGTCGTGACGAGGGTGCCGAATCCGGGGCTCGCGATCACGTTGCTCCAGGGGAGCGGCGTCTCCTCTCCCCCCGAGAGAACGACGACGTACTCGCGGCCGTCGGAGGTGAAACCGCCGAGGCCGTTGGCCAGGACGAGAGGAGGCGCTTCGAGCCCGTCGTCCTTCGCGTCGTCAAAGAGGAGGCGCGGCGCCGCCGGCGGGGCGAGCGCCTCCGGCTCCGCCAGGTCCATCTGCTGTGCAAGATTTCCGCGCCGGCCGTCGAGCACGGCGCGGGCCGCGGTCGCGAAGAGGATGCGCTCGGCCTCGGGCATCGCGTCGCCGCGCAGGAGAAAGATGCCGGAGGGGCGCCCCTTCCAGCCGGCCCACGGGCCAGAGTCCACGACCTCGGCGAGCTGCTCGTGAAGCTCGCCGCGATAGGTCGCCGGGTGCTCGTTCAGGATGACGACGTCGGCCTTCAGCCCCTTGAGGCGCCAGTGGTCCTGTGCGCGGAGCATCAGTCGCACGAGCGGCACGTCGCCGGCCTCCACGACCCGGACGAGAACGATCGGCAGGTCCCCCGAGACGCCGTGCCCCCAGAGCCCGGCCTGTCCCAGCGTGCTCGAACGAAGAATCTCTTCGCGCTCTCTCAGCGAGGCGTCCGAGAAGAAGACGCGCGAAGCGAGGCGCTCGAAGAGCTGCGCCTCCTCCGGAGAGATCCCGAGGTGCCGGAGCGAGACCTGCGCGTGCGTGTAGGCGAGCGCGAAGGTCCGCGCGGCAACGCCCGGATCGTGGTACTTCTGCGCGAGGCGCCAAGCCGCCTCCGGGTCGGTGGCGATCCCTGTCGTGAACGAGAGCCTCGCGAAGCCGCCGGGGGCGATCCGGAGCCGCGTCCGGATGCTCAGGATCGGGTCGAGGACCGCGCCGGTCGTTCCCGAGAGCGCGCGCCCTTCGAGCGCCTCCGGCTGCTCCGGCCCGCGGCCGCGCCCCAGGAAGCGCGCCCGGTCGGTCTCCCACTCGACCGGCGCCTGCGGGCGGCCGTCGATGGAAAGGACGTGGAAAGCGAGGAGCGCCGGCTCTTCCGCTGAGCGTGGCCTCCGGCGCGCAAGGAGCGCAGTCGACTCGGCGATCCATTCGGTCTCGACGAAGAGCTTCCCGAAGGCGGGATGCGCCGAGTCCTCCGCGAGCGTGCCGAGGGAGAGCTCCACGAAGCTCGTCAGCTCGATCTCCCGCGGCCTCTCGCCGAGGTTCGTCAGCGAGACGCGCCGGACCTCGGCGTCGTCCTCGGGGGAGACGGCCACCTCGAGGTGCGTCTCGATCTCGTCGTCGCGGCGCCGGATGACGACCTTCTCCGCGAGGAGCTCGACCTGGTAGTCGAGCGGTTCTGTCCCGACCGGCTGCCAGGCGGCGGACCAGACGGCGCCGGAGTGAACGTCGCGCAGGTAGACGAACTGGCTGCCCGGGTCCCGCGTCGGGTCCTCGCGCCAGCGCGTCACGGCGCGATCGCGCCACAGGCTCGCTCCGCCCCCCGCGTTCGTGACGATCGCCACGTACGCGCCGTTCGAGAGGATCTGCGCCCGCGGGTAGGGCGTGTGCGCGGAGCGGTAGCGCCTCGGCGGGCGCGGGGGCGCGGGGGCCGTGCGGGTCTCCTCCGGCGGGCGCGGCTGGATGACCGGCGCCTCGCGGGGCACGCGCTCCTGGAGGAGCAGCTCCGTCGCCTTCACGCGGGGATCCGCGTGGAACCGCCCCACCATGGGGTCGCCGAGGAGGACGTTTGCGATCGCCACGAGCGTCATTCCCTGATGGTGTGCGAGGTACGCCCGGACGACGACGCCGCCGGAGGGCGAAAGGGCGGTCTCGACCTCCGTATCCTTCCTTGGCGTGTAATCGATCGCGTCGTAGTAGCCGAGCGCGCCCTCCGCCCCCTCGTCCGCGAGGTGCCTGAAGTTTCGGACCGCCTCCACGGGGTCGAGGAGCGCGGCGAGCGCCGTCGCGTATGGGGCGACGACAAGCTCCTCCGCGAGCCCGCGTTTGAGACCCAGCCCCGGCACGCCGAACGCCTTGTACTGGTAATCCCCCGCGCGGTCCACGTCGCGGTACGCCGACTCCGAGATCCCCCACGGCACCCCGCGCGACCGCGCGTAGTCGATCTGCCGCTTCACCGCCATGCGGCAGGTCTGATCGAGAAGCGTTCCCGGGTAGGTCCGCATCAGGAGGAGAGGCATCAGGTACTCGAACATCGTGGCGCTCCACGAAACGAGCGTCGGGACGCCGTCCACGCTCACGACGAGCCGCCCGAGGCGGAACCAGTGGCTCTGAGGGACATCCCCCTTCGCGATCGCGAAGAAACTCGCGAGGCGCGCTTCCGACGCGAGGAGGTCGTAGGAGGCAAAGTCGCGCCGGCCCGGACCGGCCGAGTCGGGGAGGCGGTAGCCGATGGAGAAGAGCTGCCGATCGGGGTGGAGAAGAAAGCCGAAGTGCATTCCCTCGGCGAAGGTGTCGGCGCGGCGGGCGACGTCGTCGAGCCGCGGCGCGAGATCCGCGTTTGCCTGCGCAAGCCGGAGGCACCCCTGGGCGAGAGCGACGAGCGCCCCGGCGAGGTTGCCGCTGTCGACCGTGGAGACGTACCGCGGCGCGAGCGGGGCCAGCGTCCGCGTGTCGTACCAGTTGAGGAGATGTCCCTCGTGCCGCTCGAGGCCCTCCATCGTGCCGAGGGTCCGCTCGATCCGCTCGAGCATCGCCTCCAGAGGCTGAAGGCCGAGGTCGTACGCGGCCAGCGAGGAGAGGAGTGCCATGCCGATGTTCGTCGGGGAGGTCCGGTGCGCCACCTTCGGCACCGGCCCCTCCTGCAGGTTGTCCGGGGGCAGGAAGTGGTCCTCCGGCCCGGCGAGCGTCTCGAAGTACTTCCACGTGCGGCCTGCGATTTCCCGGAGCCGCTCGCGGTCCTTGGCCATGAGATTCAGCCGCCGCGAGGGCGCGGGGTGACTGAGCCAGAAGGCGAGGAGAGGTGCCACCGCCCAGAGGACGAGGAACGGCAGGGCGATGGGAAGGGCCGCGGGCCGGAGCGCAGTCGTCGCGATGAGAATGGCCAGGGCGGCGACCGGGCTCGCCGCCATCTCCGCGAAGAAGGCGCGGGCCCCGCCCTCGAGGAGGCCCGCGGTCTGCTTCGCCTGGGCCGCTGCCGTCTCCCAGTCGAGGAGGCGCCGCCCGGTCACGACGAGGCGGACGAGGGTCAATCCGACCGCGTGGACCGTCTCCCAGGCGTGGAAAGGGAGGAGCGCGAGCGTGAGGAACGCCTGCGCGAGCGACGTGGCGACCTCCTCGAGGACGCCCCGGACGTGGACGCGGACCGGCTCGTCGTCGCGTGACCGCCGGGGTATCTGCAGGATCGAGTCGACGAGGGGGAAGCCGGCAACCGCGAGGCCGGCGAGCGTGAATACGAGCGGATTGCCGGGAAGAATCGTCCACGCTGCGGCGAACAGAAGGAGGAGAGCCGGCGCCACGAGGCTTCGCCTGAGGTTGTCGAGGATCTTCCACTGGCTGACGAGCGGCAGACCGTTCTTTGCGAACCCGCGGCGCGTCGGGACAACGGGGAGCAGCCACGCGAGGATCTGCCAGTCGCCGCGCACCCAGCGGTGCTGCCGCCGCGCATGCGCAAGGACGTTCGAAGGGAAGTCGTCCACGAGCTCCACGTCCGAGACGAGAGCCGTCCGCGCGTGGAGCCCTTCGAAGAGGTCGTGAGAGAGGAGGGCGTTCTCCGGCACGCGGGCCTCGAGCGACTCGCGAAACGCGTCGACGTCATACAGCCCCTTGCCGGTGAAGATCCCCTCGCCGAAGAGGTCCTGGTAGGCGTCGGAGACGGCGGTGGTGTAAGGGTCGACGCCCGTGTGCCCCGAATAGACGCGCGCGAACAGGGATCCGGCCGCGCTCGCGTGCATCACGCTCACCCTCGGCTGCAGGATGCCGTACCCCTCGACGACCCTCCCGACCGAGCGGTCGAAGACCGGCCGGTTCAGCGGGTGCGCGAGGATGCCGATGAGCGTCTGGGCTGCGGTGCGGGGGAGGCGCGTGTCGGTGTCGAGCGTCAGCACGTACTTCACCGTCGGCAGGATCGAAACGTCCCCCACCTGCAACGGAAACGCTCCTGTGGCTCCGCCCCTGAGGAATCGGTTGAACTCTTCGAGCTTCCCGCGCTTTCTCTCCCATCCCATGAAGACCGCTTCCTTAGGGTTCCATTTCCGGTCGCGGTGGAAGAGGTAGAAGCGGTCGTTCGTCTCGGCCGCGTAGCGGCGATTCAGCGCCTCGACTCCCCGACGCGCCGCCTCGAGGATCGCGGCGTCTCCTGGCATCTCCCGGGCCGCGGCATCCCGCAGGTCGCTCAGGATCGCGAAGTGGATGTGCGGATCCATGTTCCCCAGCGCCTGCACCTCGAGATGCGCAAGAAGCTGCTCCACGCCCGCGACGCTTCCGAGGAGCGTCGGGACCACGACAATCGTCCGGCTGCTCTCGGGGACGCCCGAGGAAAAGTCGAGGCGGACGAGCCGGCGCGGCGATACGAACGCGTTCACGAGACGCTGGACGATCAGGACCGCGAGCTGGCTTGCGGGGAGCAGCGCGAGGAGTCCCGCTGCGAAGGCCGCGTCGGCGTGCCCCTGGGCGCGCACGTATTCCGCCGCCGCGACGACGCCGAGCGCCGTGAGGAGGCCGATTCCCGAGAGCCAGCCCACGATCGCGTGGCGGAAGGCGAAGCGGCGGAGCCTCTCGGGGAGGCCCGGATGGAAGGCGACGTCGATCTCGAGGCCGCGGCGCCCGGGCCCGATTAGGTGATAGCCCACGTGGGCGGCGCGATCGTCGCTGCCTTTTTTCTCCGCGACCTGCCGGGCGCTCTCGACGGCGCGGAGTGCGACCCGCACCTGGGCCTCTCCCGTGGGGTCGGCGAGCTCTTCGACGGCCTGGCGATAGCGGTCGCGGCTGGGGAAGTCCATCCGCGGGTGGACGCCCGATGGGTCGCGACGGAGAACCTGCTCGACCATGCTGACGCGCTCGACGAAACGGCTCCAGTCGAGCGTCGCGCAGAGCCCCAGGCTGGTAATCGAGTTCGCCGTCGAGGCCTGGTCCGTCGCCTGCCGCTGGTGCTCGGCGCGCACGGCGTCCTCGGAGGTCGTCCCGCTCTCGCCGAGCCGCCTCTCCACCTCGGTGTGCAACGCGGAGACGCGCGGGTCGGCCTCGTGCATCCGCTGGCGGAGCCGTGTCACGAAGGCCGGGTGAAACGGCGTCGGCGGAAGGAGCGGAGAATCCCCGGACTCGAGCCTCGCGAGGAGCGTGTCGGCCTGGCGACGCGCGTCGCCTCCCTCGATGAGCGCCTCGGCGATCCGCCGCAGGTTTTCGATGAGCGCGAGCTTCAGCATGCTGGGCCAGGCCCAGAGCTCGCCGATCGTCAGGGGCGCCACCGTCTGGTACGCGAGGACAAACCGTGTGAGCCGCTCCGCGTCGAGCCGCCCGTCGCTGTGGCGGATCAGCGCGAGCGCCATCGCATAGAGGCGCGCCTGGCCGGAGAGCTCGCGAGCCGCCAGCTTGGGGAGCTTCTCGTAGTACGGCAGAGGCAGGTCGTGCCGGACCGCGCGGGCCTCGGATTCGACGAGGTGGAAGTTGTCGAGCAGCCACTCGGCCGCGGGGGGAAGCGGCACGCCCCGCGCCGTGTCGGCCGCGAGGGACAGGTACGCCCCGCGCAGCACGCGCAGGTTCTCCGCGAGCCGGGGGAGCACCTCGTGCCGGCCGGAACGGGGATCGCGCGCGAGCGTGAAGGTTCCGGCCAGGCTCTTCGCGCGCTCCTCCAGCCCCTCGAGGCTGAGGAGCTCTCCCCGGAGCGGCTCGTCGGTCGGAGGGCGGCTGCGCCGCCGGAAGATCGTCATGACTGCGAGGGAGGGCCGCGCAGGAGGGTTTCGGACGGGGCCTCCCCGTTTGCATCATGCGCCCCGGGGGGTGCGGGCGGACGATTCGTGCCGCAGCGCGCCGGCGGAACCGGCCCTCGGCGACCGCACTTCAGCGTCGGGACCGGCGCCGCTACGGGATTTCCGTCTCCACCGTCTCGAGGACGACGATGCCCCGCTTCTCGAGCTCCTTCATGAAGTGCGCATATCCCGCGCCGTAGATGGCGTCCTCGGGTGGGACGATCCCCCGCTCGGCGATCATCCCCGCGCCGATCATCACCGCGCCGATCGCCGCCGAGAAGCCGGTGACGCGGCCCATCGAGGAGATCCCGTGGACCGTGTCCGCCTCGTCCCACATGTGGTACGAGATCCTCGTCCTCGCCCCGTCCTTCGTCCCGGTCACGGTGTTGAACATCACGCAGACGTCGGTCTCGCCCGGCTTGGCCCTGAGGCGCGGCTCGAGGCGGGAGAGGAGGAAGTCGCGGGGCACCACCTTCGTTCCGCCGAGCTCCTGCGGCTCGAGGTCGAGGAGGCCACACTCCTTCAGCGTCTGGACGCCGTCCCAGTGGCCGGGCCAGCGGACCGTCTTCTCGGCGAACTCTGCGAGCTGAGGCCGCGTCGAGATGAAGCTCGGCATCCCCGGCGTGATGGCGCACTCGAGGTCCTCGTCCCGGCCGAGCTTGTCGAACCGGAACCGCTCCCGGTCGGACGTCGCCGGGACCTCCACCAGCTCGCCCCCCTTCTTCACCCAGACCTTGATCATGTACTCGCGCAGGACGTGCCAGAACGCCCAGGTGATCATGTAGCGGAGGGGATGGTGCGCGGCCGCGGACTTCTCCGGGATCCCTCCCACACGCGCGATCGCCGACTCGGCGACGTCGAGCTTCCGGATCGCCTCGCCGCAGGTGATGTTGCTCAGACCCGGCGCGAAGCCGATGCCGTCGAGGAAGCAGACGTCGTTCGCGAGGGCCGTCTCGTGGAGCCAGTCGCCGTAGTCGACCAGGGTCACCCCCGCCGGCAGGACGAGGCCCTCGAGCTCGTACGCGTCCGGCCGCCGGTGGTACTCCTCGAGCATGTCCACGAGGTCGAAGCCGGACCTCACGGCGCTGTCGACGACCAGGTAGCTCGTGTGGCGATCGGGCAGCGTGTTGACGCCGACGTCGTAGCGGCCCATGAGCGCCATCACGTCGTCCTTCCTCTCGATGTCGACGGCGTGGAGCTCCACCTTGTCGCTCCCGAGCCAGGCCCGCGTCTGCTCGAGCGCCTCGCGGCGCCGGCCGACGAGCCCGACCGCCTCGACGGCCGGCTCCCGGACGAGGTCGAAGGCCACGGCGGCGCCCATCTTGCCGCTGCCGCCGAAGACGAGGACTTTCATCGTGCCCCCTTTCAGCGGCGTACCACAGGCACGCCGCACGTCCAGTCCGGCCGCCTTGATTTCATCGTAGCACCGCGGGTCGAGGTCAGCGCCTCACCGGACCGAGGGTTGTGAATCGCCAGAATCGCAAAGTCGGCGAGTGCCGGAAGGCCGTGACGCTTTCGGGTGGCACGATCCGGGCAGGAAGGGACGACGCCGTCGAGGCGCCTGAGCCGCAGGGAGTTTCGGGATGAGAGCGGGTTGAATGTTCTCTGCTCGGCCTGGAAGCGCGGTACGCCTGGCCGACCGACCGGAGAGCCACCCTCATTCGGCGCCCGACAGCTCTACAGGGCGGCGAGAACGACCGGATGGAGAAGATGGACGCTCGGGCACGGCTTGCTGGTCATCGAGCCGGGCCCTCGCCTTTCCCGAGCGGACGGAGGCGCTGCCGGGCCAGCGCGAGCATCGCCGCTTCCGGAGAACTCGGGCAAGGAACATCGCCGCCTGGCCGGGCGCCAGCTGCCGCCGGCTGCAGGCAATTCTGTCGCAAGAAGCGGGAGACGCTCAGGAACTCGTCGAGCGGAAGCCCGGCAGCTTCCAGGAGCGCGGCCGGAAGCGCGCTCACCGCCGTATCGACCGGTCCCGTACCGTTGGCGCCGCTGCGCCAGAGCAGGTACGGAGTCTTGCGGAGCGCGGGGTCCTTCCAGGGATTGCTGACGCCGAACGCGGCGAAGACCGCCGGCATCGCCGGCGCATGGTCACCGAGAAACAGCAGCACGCCGGGACGTCCCGCCTCTTCGAGGCCCTCGATGACGCAGCCCGCCATGGCCGCCGCGTTCCGGGCGTGGTAGAGATAGCGCTGGAGCTGCAGGTCGACCTGCTCGGGCAAGTGGAGGTCCCTGGTCAAGGCAGGCTCCAAATCGCCTTTCTCGTCGCGGTCGAAGCTCCAGGGGCCGTGGTTCTCCATCGTGACGGCGAAGATGAAGCGGGGCTTGTCGCCCTCCCGCAGCAGACCCCGGATCTTCTGGCACACCGCCTCGTCGCTCACGTACGGGCCGTCGTGCGCCGCGCCCTGAAAGTCGGTCAACGACAGGAACGTATCGAATCCGAGCCGCGGGTAGGCCTTGTTACGGCGCCAGAACGTGTCATGAAACGGATGGATAGCCGTCGTCTCGTAGCCGAGCGCCTTCAGGTGCCAGGGAACGGCCGCGATCGGCGCCGTGACCACGGTCAGGTACGGATAGTCCATCTCGGCGCCGAAGAGAGTCGCCGGGACGCCGGTCAGGAGTGAGAACTCGGTGCGCAGCGTGGCGCCACCGTAGGTGTCCACCGTCGCCATGCCGTAGCGTGAGGTGGCCTTCAACCGATCCCAGAGCGCATAGGCGGACGGCGAGAAGGCCGGATCCAGGACGCGGAAGTCGAAAAAGGCTTCGCTCTCGATGACGACCAGGTTCGGCAACGCTCCGACGGGTTTCGCCGGAGGGCCCATGGATGCCGCCAACTGATTGATGAGAGCCAGGTCGCCGGCCTCGATGACCGGCGGCACGAAATAGCTCTGCCCGGCGGAATTGACCAGCGTCGCCATCAAGCCATACCGCTTCACGGACGACATGGGATCGTGGTTGTCGAAGGGGGGCAGCAGGGCCCTGTAGACCCGCTGGAGAGGAGCCCGCGGCATCAGCATCAAGGGCTGTATCTGCCACAGCAGGAGAAGACCTGCCGCGACGGAGACCGCCGTCCAGCGTCTGTCGGTCAGGAGCGGCCGTTCGAGCCGGATCGCCCACAACGGCACCGCCACGACGACGAGCAGCAGGGGAATGAACATCCACTGTTCGCGAAAGTACTTCTCGAACAGGACCGGATTCGCCAGGACCTGGCCGAACAGGATGAAGTCGGAGGCGACGACCGGCTGGCTCACGATCGAATACTTGAAGTTGTTGCCGAGGGTGATCGCGAGGCAGACGACCACCGTCAGCGCCGTTGCCGACAGGGAGCGCCTCACGATGAGGAGGAACGCGAGGAAGAAGTAGGCGACGGGCAGGCCGTTCAGCAGCAGCGTCGTCGGCGTGAGGCGCTCGAGAGCCGAGTCGGACCGGGGCAGCGCGATGACCGTACAGAGCACGATCGTCCCGAGCAGGGCGACGGCGACGGCGAGAGCGCGGTGACCGCTGCGGATCGTCATGGCGTCGTGCCGTTCATCGAGCCGGGGAGTATCGCATCCGTCGGCGTCGGCATGAGGCCTCACGGCTCCCCTCCGCCTCCCGCGGGAATAGAATTCACGTTGGCTCTCCGGGGAGGGCCGATCGAGAAAAGGGTGACCCGCCGTGTGCGCCTCGCGACGCTCGGGCTCCTCATCGGAGGCTCGGCGATGACGGGCCTTGGCGGCGGGGCGCCGGCTGCCGGGACGGCCACGCCGGCGGCGGCGCCCGCCGGGACGGTCCGGCCCCCCGCCCTCGCCGGCTCCTGGTACCCCGGCTCTCCGGCCCTCCTTCTCGCGACCGCGCGCAGCCTGATGCGCCAGGCCTCGACGGCGCCGATGCCGTCCGGCCGCCCCGTCGCCCTCGTCGTCCCCCACGCCGGCTGGGTCTACTCGGGGACGGTCGCCGCGGCGGCCTTCCGGATCCTCACGCCGGGCTCCTTCACGCGCGTCGTCGTCATGGCCCCCTCGCACCGCGCGGCCTTCGCGGGCTACGCGCTCGAGGACGCCGCGGCCTACCGGACGCCGCTCGGCGAGATCCCGCTCGCCCGCGCCGCCCTCCAGGGCCTCGAGACGCCGAACCTCGCGCGCGTGGTTCCGGGGTCGACGGGGCCCGAGCACGCCGTCGAGATCGAGCTCCCGTTCCTGCAGGCGGCGCTCGGCTCGTTCACCCTCGTCCCGATCCTCGCCGGACGCGTCGACGCCGCGGCCGAGAAGGCCTTCGCCGAGAAGCTCGCGCGGCTCGACGACGGCAGGACGCTCTTCGTTTTCTCGTCGGACTTCACGCACTACGGGCCGCGCTTCGACTACATGCCGTTCGGGCCGACGGTCGGGGCGCGCGCGAGGGTCCGCGAGCTCGACGACGCGGCGGTCGGCCTGCTCCGGCGGCTCGACGCGGAGGGGTGGCGGAGCTTCGTCCGCGAGAAGGGGGCGACGATCTGCGGGGAGGCGGGGCTCGTCACGATGCTCGAGCTCCTCCGGCGGATCGCCCCCGGGGCCAAGGCGACGCTCCTCGCGCACTGGGCCTCGGGCGAGATGCCGGGCGTCGCCGACGACAGCTCCGTCGACTACGTGTCGCTCGCGTACACGCGCGAGACGGGGGCCGTCGGGGAGCCGATGAACGCGCCGCCGCGGATCGCCGCGGTGGCGGCGGACGACCCGCCGCTCCCGGACGCCGTCGGACACGCGCTCGTCCGGGTCGCGCGCGGGGCGCTCGACGCCGAGCTTCGCGGCGACACGGCCCCTCTCGACGCCGCCCTCCGGGAGCTGCCCGGGGGGCGCGCCGTCCTCCCGCTCCAGGCGGTCTTCGTGACGCTGAAGCGGAAGGACCCCGCCGCGATCGCGCGGCTCGGCGACCTGCGCGGCTGCATCGGGCAGGTCGTCCCGACGTACCCGCTCGACCTCGCCGTCGTGACGTCGGCCCTGGGCGCGGCCCTCGACGACCCGCGCTTCCCCGAGGTGAAGGGGTGGGAGCTGCCGGGGCTCTCGGTCGAGGTGACCGTCCTCTCGCCGATCGTCCCGATCGGCTCCTGGAAGGAGATCCGGATCGGGACGCACGGGATCGTCCTCGAGAAGGGCGGGCACCGCGCGCTCTTCCTCCCGCAGGTCGCCCCGGAGCAGGGGTGGACGGTCGAGGAGACGCTCGACGCCCTGGCGCAGAAGGCGGGCCTCTCCCGCGGGGACTGGAGGAGCGGCGCGACCTTCTCCGTCTTCACCGGGCGGGTCTTCCACGAGGAGGCGGCCCGGGCGGCCCCGCTCCCGAGACGATGACGACGCGCCGCGAGCTCCTCGTCTCGGCTGTCGCCGCGGCCGGAGCCGCGGCGACGGGACGGATCGCGTGTCCCTGGGACCTCCAGAACGAGGACCGCGCCCCGGCGCTCCGGACACCGGCGGCGCCCGCTCCCGGCCTCGCCGCGCACCCGGCCCGCTGGTGGTCGGCGCTCTCCGGCCGGGAGGCCGCCTGCGGTCTCTGCTTCCGCGGCTGCGTGATCCCGGAGGGGGAGCGCGGCGAGTGCGGCGTCCGCGAGAACCGGGGCGGCCAGCTGAGGACGCTCGTCCACTCCCGCCCCGTCGCGCTCAACCTCGACCCGATCGAGAAGAAGCCGTTCTTCCACGTCCTCCCGGGGACCCTGGCGCTCTCGCTCGGGACCGCCGGCTGCAACTTCCACTGCCGCTGGTGTCAGAACTGGGAGATCTCGCAGTCGCGCCCGGAGCAGATCCCCGTCCCGACGCGGACACCCGACGACATCGCCGCGCTCGCCCTGAAGAGCGGCGCTCCCCTCGTCGCCTGCACCTACTCGGAGCCGACGGTCTTCGCCGAGTACGTCCTCGACCTCGCCGTCGCGGGGCGGAAGGCGGGGCTGAAGACGGTCGTCGTCTCGAACGGCTCGATCCGCGAGGAGCCGCTCCGTGAGCTCTGCCCGGTCCTCACGGCCTACAAGGTGGACCTGAAGGCCTGGTCGGAGGCGACCTACCGAGAGATGTGCAGCGGCGAGCGCAGCGCGGTCCTCGGCACGCTCCGGAGGCTCGCGAGGGCGAAGCTCTGGACCGAGGTCGTCACGCTCGTCATCCCGACGATCAACGACTCCGATGCCGAGATCCGCTCCCTCGCGCGCTTCGTCCGGGACGAGGTGGGTCGCGAGACGCCCCTGCACTTCACGCGCTTCCACCCGACGTACCGGCTGATGAACCTCCCGCCGACGCCCGTCGCGACGCTCGAGCGGGCGCGGGAGATCGCGCTCGCCGAGGGGCTGCCGTTCGCCTACGTCGGGAACGTCGCCGGGCACCCGGGGGAGTCGACGTACTGTCCCGGCTGCAAGGCGCGGCTCATCCACCGGGTCGGGATGGCGGCGGTCGAGAACCGGCTCCGGAAGGGGGCCTGCCCCGACTGCGGCCGCGCGATCCCGGGCGTCTGGAGCTGACGGTCAGCGGGGGCGCGCGGCGCCGAGGGCCGCGAGGAGGACGACCGCGGCGGCGAGGAGGCCGGTGGCCGTCATCCCGAGCGCCGGGACGAGCGCGACGCCCGCGAGGAGAGCCGCGGCGGCCGCCCCGAAATCGGTCCCGCCTGCCGCGAGGTTCTGCGCGGC
>DAOMFB010000015.1:0-18006 GCA_035429585.1 Thermoanaerobaculia bacterium | reverse complement strand
GGGCGCCCTCGAGGTGCTGAAGCCCGACAGGGCCGAGGCCTCGACGGTGCAGCTCTACGACGAGATGCTGGCCGAGCTGAAGCGCGTGAACGGCATCCTCCAGCGTCTCCTGGAGTCGGGGCGCCCGGCACCGCTCCGGATTTCGAAGACGGACCTCGCGCTGCTCGTGAAGGAGACCGTGGACCTGGCGCGGCCGGGCCTCGGCCGGAGGAAGGTGGAGGTCGTCGCCCGCGTGGAGGAGGGGCTCCCGGAGATCCCGTGCGACGCGGCGAAGATCCGGCAGGTGCTCCTGAACCTCGTCCAGAACGCCGGCGAAGCGATGGGCGAGAAGGGCGGCCGCGTCACCGTGCGCGCCGGCGTGCTGCCGCGGGGGGGCGCCGTCGTCCTCGCCGTCGAGGACGACGGCCCGGGCATCTCTTCGGCAGACCAGACCCGCCTCTTCGAGCCCTTCTTCACCACGAAGTTCACCGGCACCGGCCTCGGCCTGACGATCTCGAAGAGCCTCGTCGAGCAGCACGGCGGCCGGCTGGAGGTGGAGTCGATCCCCGGCACGGGGACCACCTTCTACGTCTTCCTGCCCGAGGGCGGGCCGCCCGCCGCGGCGGCGGCCGGAGAGGCCTCCTGACATGGCGAACGTCCTTCTCGTCGAGGACGAGAAGCTCCTCCGCTGGGCGCTGACGAAGCAGCTCGAGCGGGCGGGGCACCGGGTCCACGCCGCCGGCGACCTCGCCACGGCGGGCGCGAGCCTCTCCACGCTGCAGCCCGACGTCGTCCTCCTGGACCTCGGCCTTCCCGACGGGCACGGCCTCGACTTCTTCGCGACGAACCGCGACCGGCTGGCCGAGAGCGAGGTCATCGTGATGACGGCCCTCGGCCAGGTGGAGGACGCGGTTCGGGCCATGAAACTGGGCGCGATCGAGTTCCTGACGAAGCCGGTGGACGAGGCCGAGCTGGTGGCGCTGATCGACCGGTCGCTCGCCATCCGCAACGACCAGCTCGAGGCGCAGGCGGCCCGGCGGACGCGCGAGCGGCGGCTGTCGCGTAACGTCGTGGGCGACTCGGCCCCTTTCCGCCACGTCCGGCAGATCGTGGAGCAGGTGGCCGCCTCCGAGGTCGGGAGCATCCTGATCCAGGGGGAGAGCGGCTCGGGGAAGAACGTCCTTGCCCGCATGGTCCACGCCCTCTCGCCGCGCCGCGAGCGCCCCATCCTGGAGGTCTCCGCTGCCACCATCCCGGAGAACCTCCTCGAGAGCGAGCTGTTCGGGCACGAGAAGGGGGCCTTCACCGACGCCAAGTCCCTGAAGCGGGGCGTCTTCGAGCTGGCCGAGGGGGGGACCGTCGTCCTGGACGAGATCGGCGAGTTGCGGCTCGACGTGCAGGCCAAGCTCCTCCATTTCCTCGAGGAGCGCCGCTTCCGGCGCGTGGGCGGGACCCGCGAGATCCTGGTGGACGTCCGGGTCGTCGGCCTGACGAACCGCGACCTCGGCGCCATGGTCCGCGAGAACACCTTCCGGGGCGACCTCTTCTACCGCCTGAACGTCTTTCCCATCGTCGTGCCGCCGCTCCGCGACCGGCCCGAGGACGTCCTGCCCCTGGCGCGCCACTTCCTCGGGACGCTGCGGCCCCGCCTGGCCGAGCGCTTCGCCGGCTTCGAGCCCGAGGCCGAGAAGCTGCTGACCTCGTACCCGTGGCCCGGGAACGTCCGCGAGCTCCGGAACGTCGTGGAGCGGGCGCTGGTCCTGGAGCGCGGCCCCGCCATCGGCGTCCGGTCCCTGATGCTCGACCCGGCGGCCGCGCCCGCGGCGGCGGGCGGCGCGGGCCCGGCCGCGGCGGGAATCCCGGACGGCATCGCGCCGCTGGAGGCCGTCGAGCGGGAGCTGATCTGCCGCGCGATGAAGGCCACGGGCGACAACACCACGCGCGCCGCCGAGCTGCTCGGCCTCTCGCGCGACCAGCTCCGCTACCGGCTGAAGAAGTTCGGGCTGAAGGTGGAGGAGACCGGCGGCTGACCCGGCTTCCTAGGGGAAGACGAAGAAGGACGGGTCGTAGATCAGCGTCCGGTTCCCGGCCGGGCTGTGGTACTCGAAGGTCTGCCCGGTCGTCACGTCGGTCACCGCCACCCAGAACTCCACGTCCGTGAACATCGGGATCGAGATCCAGGCCTTTCCGTTGTCCGTGGCCGTGTTGATCCGGATCAGGTACTCGTAGGTGTTCGAGTCCGTCAGCCAGAAGGCGGCGGTCGCGTCCGTCCGCTTGGTGACGTTCAGCGTGCTGACCTGCCCGCCGGCGTACTGGTTCTTCCAGTGGCTGGTCACCTGGTACCGGCCGGCGATGAGGCAGACGGTGGTCGCGTTCGGTGTGCAGGTCGCCGCGCCGGCCGTGGGGGCCCAGGCCGCCATCGCGCAGAAGGCCGCCGCCGCGAACCACCGGGCCGTCGCGCCGCTCTCTCTGTTCACTCTCATCGATGGGCTCCTCACGGGTAGACGAAGAAGGACGGGTCGTAGACCAGGGTCTTGTTGCCCGGGTCGCTGTGGTACTCGTAGTACTGGCCGTTCACGGTGTCGGTGACCGCGATCCAGAACTCCACGTCCGTGAAGGTCGGAATGGAGATCCAGGCCCGCCCGTTGTCCGTGGCCGTGTTGATCCGGATCAGGTACTCGTAGATGTCTGCGCTGGAGAGCCAGAAGGCCGCCGTCGTGTCCGTCAGCGACCCCGCCGCGAGCTGGCTGACCTGCGACCCGGCGTACTGGTTGCGCCAGCGGCTGGACACCCGGTACCGGCCGCCGACGAGGCAGGCGGCGTAGCCGTTCGGCGTGCAGGCGCCGGCGGCCTTCGCGATCTTCCGGACGTTGTTGTTGTCGAAGTCGGTCACGTAGAGGCTGCCGGCCGTGTCCGCGGCCACGCCGGACGGCGACGTGAACGACGCGGCCATCCCGGTGCCGTCGGCGCTCCCCGGCTGGCCCGACCCGGCGTACGTCGTCACGAGGCCCGCCGGCGTGATCTTCCGGATCTTGCTGTTCCCGAGGTCCGCCACGTAGAGGTTCCCCGCCCCGTCCAGGGCCACGCCGCTGGGCCAGTAGAAGGAGGCGGCCGTCCCCACGCCGTCCACGCCGTCGGGCAGGCCCGATCCGGCGAACGTCGTGACCTCGCCGCCCGGCGAGATCTTCCGGATCTCGTTGTTGAACATGTCGGCCACGAAGACGTTGCTCCCGGCATCCACGGCGATGCCCACGGGGGAGGCGAAGGAAGCTGCGGCTCCGGTCCCGTCGTCGCCCCCCTCGACGCCCGACCCGGCGATAGTGGTCACGATGCCGCCCGGCGAGATCTTCCGGATCTTGTCGCCGAAGACGTCCGCCACGTAGAGGTTCCCGTTCCCGTCCACCGCGAGGCCCGCGGGGCCGTTGAAGGACGCCGCCGTTCCGTTGCCGTCCAGGCTGCTCGCGGCGCCCGAGCCGGCGATCGTCGTCACCACGCCGGTCGAGGTGATCTTCCGGATCTTGTTGCTGCCGGTGTCGGCCACGTAAACGACGCCGCCCGCGCCCACCGCCACGCCGTAGGGAGAGTTGAAGGCCGCCGCCGTCCCCGTGCCGTCCTGGCTGCCCTGGCTGCCCGACCCGGCGAAGGTCGTCACGACGCCCGCCGGCGTGATCTTCCGGATCTTGTTGTTGTCGGTGTCGGCGACATAGAGGTTGCCGTTCGCGTCCGCGGCCACCCCCGTCGGGTAGGCAAAGGAGGCGGCCTTTCCCGTCCCGTCGGCGGTCCCGACGGAGCCGGAGCCGGCCAGCGTCGTGACCGTCTGGCCCCGCGCGCCGCCCGGAATCAGGCCCACGCCGAGAGCGAGCGCGGCCAGCCAGGGCCGTCGCATGGCTGCGGCGCGACGCGCGAATGTCGATTCCGGGCCCATCTCCACCCTACCCCCCGCTGGAATGTCCCTTGCGAACGAGACGCGCCGGAGTACTCGGAATTGCGTCTCCTCGTTCTGGACGAGAGCCAGCTGCTGGCCTGGATGGTAGAGCGTCTTGCTCCGCCCGGCACGCTTGTGACCGGCCTCACGTCTTTCGACGAAGCGCGCCGCGTCGTCCAGGAGGACCCTCCCGACGCCGCCGTCGTGAGTCTCACCTCCGCGCACTTGCCATGGCGCGAGTTCGCCCGTCTCTGCGCGGCCGCGAGGCCCCGCGTCCCGATCCTGTGGGAGTCGTGCATCTTCGGCAGCGCGGAAGAAGCGGGGCTCGACCCGGCGGAGGGAGACGCTCGTTTCCTCCGGACGCCGGCGTCGAGAACCATTCTCAAAGAGGCGGTCGAGCGGCTTCTCGACGACGCCCGCGAGGCCCGGACGAACCTCGTTTTCCAGGCCGCTAACCCCTGAATACCGCCGGGTGAAATCACCCACGCCGGGCCATATGACCCGGTGGTTTGACCACTTGGCTGGCAGAAGCTTGCCGGGCGTAGGTTTCAGGAGCAGCGTTTGATATGGCCCTCTCCGCGCGAGCCATGGGAAGAGGCCCATCTCGCGCCATGGAGCTAAGTACTGCTGACGGAGAGAGATAGTTAGTCGAGTCGTCGGCTGCGCGCCACCGGTTCTTGAAACCAGTCTCAACTTCGCAGTCACGCGGAAAGCCCTCCGGCGCAATGGGTTCGCCCAACGGAGTTCCTTTTTACAGGCGGCACGCGCCTTGCGCTAGTGACTCTGCGGAACATTGTCGATACCTCTAAGAAGGAGGATTCAGTTAATGGAAGAGAAGGCTAGAGCCGTTCTCGGCCGAACCGCCCGGGTGGCAGCGGTCACCATCACGGTGATCCTGCTCCTCGGCGCTGGGAGCGCCTGGGCGCAGACGCGGTACCTCGGTGACGGGGCCATCCAGAACTCCTACGGGGGCTGGGACCTGCCCGCGCAGGGAACCTGCCCGGCGGGGGCCGCCCAAGGCTACACAGGGATCGACACCCGTCCCGAGTGCGTTGCCCTGCGCCTCAACATCGCACAAGCGAGTTGCACCGGTAACTACTCTTGGACGACGAGCGGCGTTTGCAATGACCTCGTCAACACGACGCAGGTCGCCTGTGAAGCCGCGGGCGACCGGCTCTGGAACCCGGGGACGGGCGTCTGTTCTGTCGTCATGTACTCGGACGATCGGAACAACGTGGTCTGCGCCAAGCATGGCGGCACGTGGGTAACGAGCGGCACCTGCACCGGCGCCTGGGTCATGCCGGCCCGGACCGCCTACACGCCCGAGCTGCTGACGGGCACAGGCCCCGGCGACCAGTGCCTTCGCTGCCACAACACGGTTACGCAGTACAACGGCCCGCGCGTCCGCGACACCGAGGACACGCTCTATATGGGGCACAAGAACATGTCCCGGCCGGTTGCGGTTGGCACGCCCTGGGGCGGCCCGCCGATGGAATGCAAGGGGAACCCCAGCAAGACGACCGAAGAGTCCTGCCTCCAGGCCGGAGGGAAGTGGGCCCCGGTCGCCCCGTACCCCTCGGACGACTCGGGTAACACCATCAACTGGACGAACGGGACAATCCACGTCGGGTCGACTGACTACAGCCTGAAGTGGATCTACGGCGACTGGCTGGCCGCGCTTCCGCGGGCCATCTACGCCGATGCGAACCTGAACAACATGTCGTACTCGTGCGGCCGCTGCCACACGACCGGCTGGACGAGCGATTCGACGGTTACCCCCGTGCGGACCGACGCCCGCCTCACCAAGGAACCCGAAAGAACGTTCCCGGGAATCACCTGGGACGGCAACGTGGCGCACGACAAGGGGTGGGTAAGCCTCAGGGGCGGGGTTGCTGGCGATTCCAACAACATGTCGTCCTGGGACGTGTGGGG
The DNA here is from genome assembly GCA_035429585.1 of Thermoanaerobaculia bacterium. Lineage (GTDB taxonomy): Bacteria > Acidobacteriota > Thermoanaerobaculia > UBA5066 > UBA5066 > DAOMFB01. The sequence continues at coordinate 12,170 of DAOMFB010000015.1, read as the reverse complement.
CATCTCCTGCACGCGCTGCCACAATTCTGCAATTGACATCGCCAAGGGCGACACGAGCACTCCGGTCCAGTACTCGGCTCCGACCGGCATGTCGAGCCACCACAACAACCTGACCGGCGCCGACAACTCGAGCGGCGTCTGCACGGACACCCGGTTCACGACAGAAGCCGTTTGCACGGCTAACAGCGGCACCTGGATTACCGCTTGCAGCAATCAGGCGACGCCGGGTGTCTGCACTATGGCGGCGAACACATCGGCCAAGTGCGGCGTGGCCCTGGGAACCTGGGTAGCCGCTCCCGGCTGGTGCAGCAACGCGTTCTACTCGAATTCGGTGGACTGCCTGGCCAACGGGTTCACCTGGCAGGACGGCTGGTGCACCACGGCCGACGCGCAGGGCGCCTGCACGGGCGGCTCGGGTGACGGCGCGAAGACCTGGCGGCTGAATGGCACACAGCAGTCGTGCCAGGTTGCCGCCGCGACGTGGTCGTTCTCTAAGTGCAGCGTCGAGGGGCTCTGCAGCAAGGGCACCTGCAGCGACGTTACGTATACGAACCAGGTGGCCTGTGTCGCCGCGGGGAAGACTTGGACGGCGATCACCTCCGCGGCCGCCTGCGCTACGGCCAGCGGGCAGTTCGCCTACGCCACCGACATAGTCCGGTGCATCGACGCCGGCGGCGAGTGGACCGGCAACAACACGAACCGCGGCCAGATCATCACCGCCCTCTGCATGAACTGCCATCGGCAGGAGACCTCGGGCTGGCCGAACACGAACGGCACGTGCAGCAACGTCGCGAAGACAACGCAGGGTGCGTGCATCGCGGCCGGCGCTACCTGGACGGAAACCGGCAACGGAATCGGGATGCTGGTCGGACCGTACCACAGCACGGTCACCTTCCCCAGCCACCCGCACTCGAACCAGTTCCTGAACAGCCCGCACGCCAGGTTCACTGGAAAGTGGAGCCAGATCGCGACCGCCAAGAACTTCGCCGGCTACAACAGCTATTTCCTGTTCGACAGCGAAGCCGCCAACACCGGCGCCGGCTGCACCACCTGCCACGACGTGCACACGAGCACGGTGACGGGCGAGAAGCCGTTCGCCAAGGAATGCACGGAGTGTCACGCGGGTCCGTACAAGAAGGACCTGACGAAGATCCTCCATCCGAGCGGTCCCGGCACGCCGCTCGGCAGTCTCGTCGGGACGCCGGAGGAGTTCGAGGCGTGCGTCAAGTGCCACATGCCGAGCGGACTCCACCTGTGGCGGATCAACGCCAGTCAGAGCTATTCGACCTTCCCGATGCCGGCAGCAATCAGCGGAAACGTCGCGCCGAACACCGCGCCTGAGGGCACATTCACGAACGCAGTCTGGGTCGACCTCGACGCAGCCTGCGGCCAGTGCCACGGCGGCGGATCAGCCTACAAGTCAACCACCGGAAGCATCACCGCCGGCTCGGCCGTCCTGACGGTCGCCAGCTCCGCGGGATTCCTGGCCAACGAAAGGGTCCGGATCGCCGAGGCGGGGTCGTTCTATTACGACGACCTCGGCGCGGGCAAGAACACGGACTTCGATACGTACGTCAAGACGGTCGACAGCGCGACCCAGATCACGCTCGCGGGCACGGCCACCAAGACGGTCGCCGGCAAGGCTGTGATTCAGAACGTCACGCAGAACGGCGCGCAGTACTTCAGCAAGGCGAACCTGGCCTACTACGCGAGTGGGATTCACGGCGGGGAAGCGGCCAGCCCGGTGCCGTTCGTTGACTTCACCTACAGCGTGAACAGCTTGAACAACCTGACGGTCAACGTGGACGGGTCGCCCACGTCGTGCAGCCCCGATTGTACGGGCTTCACCTACAGTTGGACCTGGGGCGATGGCGCGAGCACCACGGGCGTAACGTCGTCACACACGTACGCAGCCGCGGGCGCGAAGACGATCACACTGACGGTCTCGAAGTCGGGAATTCAGAACGCAGCGTCGAAGACTGTCAACGTCTACGCCTCCGACGCCGCGCCTGTCGCAGGCGGATCGCTCGCCTGGAACGCGAACACCTGGACTGCGACGCTGACTGACGCCTCTAGCGACGATGTCGCCGTGAGCAAGGTCGCCGTGAACTGGGGCGACGGCAGCGTGGTGTCGGTGGGCGGGCAGGGCACTGTGTTCCCCTCCCACACCTATCTGGTGCCCGGGACCTTCACGGTGACGCAGACCGTGATCGACAGCATCGGCCAGATGACGACGAAGACGTACACCGCGACGCCGGCGTACTTCTCGATCAAGGGCACCGTGTACAAGCACGATGGAACGACGGCAGTGCCTTCGGCGACCGTTCAAGTGAAGAAGGGCGCCACGATCGTCAAGACGGCTGTCTCGGCGGCCAACGGGACGTTCACGGCGGACTCGCTGAAGCCCGGAACGTACACGCTGACCGTCTCGAAATCGACCTACACGTTCACGGTTCCGGCCGCGACCGTAACGGTGGGACCGAATAGCACCGGAAACAACATCAGCGCCCTGACGCCCTAAGAAGAGGAAAGGACGAGGGGCAGGCGGGGATTCCCGCCTGCCCTCGCCCACAAGAAAAGAAGAAACAACGAAAGCTGGAAGAGAACGAAAGACATACGGAGGAATGAAATGACGAGAGCAATCACCAAGGGGATGTTGGCACTGGCCCTGCTGCTCGGCGTGTCCTTCACCGCCGCGGGATATAGCGGTACTTACACTCCGGGCCTGGGGATCAACGGAACGCCTCACGATCTCAGCGTCCCGGGCGCAAACGGGATGAACTTCCCGGCGATCCCGGCCGATGCCCAGACGAGGATCTGCATCTGGTGCCATGCGCCTCACAACACCTATAAGCTGAGCCCGGCCAACGGTGGCCCGGGCAACGGCATCGGCGCCGGCGTGCAGGCTCCGGACGCCTTCGACTATCTTCCGCTCTGGAACCACGCTCCGACGACGAACGTCGGGAGCTTCACGATGTACCAGAACGGACCCGGCGCTCCGCAGATCGGGCCCAAGGCGTCGCAGGCCATCGCCAACGGCATGACCCCGGGAAGCGTCTCGCTCCTCTGCCTCAGCTGCCACGACGGCAGCGTTGCGGTGAACGCGTATGGCAACGCCAGCCAGCTCACGAAGAGCATCAGCGGCGGCGGAGTGCCGATGTCGACGGGCGGCGCGGCGTACGTGATCGGCAAGGATGCCTACCTCGGAAACCACCACCCGATCGGGTTCGACTACGACGCAGCCCAGGCGATCGATACCGAGATCGTCAGCGCCGACACCGCCCAGCTGGGCGGGGCCGGTTTCGTGCGGAACCACCTGTACGGAGCCGGAAACACGAAGATGGAGTGCGGCACGTGCCACTCCGTTCACAACACGGGAAACACGGGCGAAACGCTTCTCTGGAGGAGCGACACGAGCAGCCGGCTCTGCCTGACGTGCCACGCGAAGGGAACCGACCCCGGTACCACCACCCCGTAACGCGGCACTTCGAATCTGACGTCTGGGGGGGGCTGGCTGCACCAGCCCCCCCTTTTTCTTGGACCCGGCGCGATGATCCACCGGCGTCATGGCCTCGACCGCGGGGTCTCCTAGAATCCGGCTGGGCCCAGAAACCCGGGCGCCAGGGGCGTCCGATCCGGGGGAAATTTAGATGAACCGCACCGTATCGACCCGCGGCTCCGTCGTCCCGTCGCTGCTTCTCGGGGCGGCGGCCCTTCTCGCCGCCTCCTGTGCCAGCGGCCCGCCGAAAAGCGAGACGGCGGTGTACTTTCCGTCGGTGCCCGAGCTGCCGAGAGTGCAGTTCCTGACCTCGTTCACCGGCTCCAAGGACATCGAGGAGCAGGGAAGCTTCAACAAGTTCGTCGTAGGCGAGAAGGCGGATCTTCAGATCGACAAGCCATACGGCATAGCGCTGTTCGACGGGAAGCTCTACGTCTGCGACACGAATTCCGGCGTGGTCGTCTTCGACCTGAAGGAGAAGACTTTCGGCCTCCTGAAAGGGGCGGCCGGACCGGGCGGGCTGCGGCAGCCGGTGAACATCAGCATCGAGGCCGACGGGACGAAGTACGTAGCCGACCCCGTTCGCGGGCAGATCGTGGCCTACGACCGGAACGACGCCTACGTGAGGGCTTACGGCGTACCGGGCTCCTGGCGTCCGGTCGACGCTGTCGCCTGGGAAGATCGGCTCTACGTGGCCGACGCGGCCAACGGGCTCGTCCACGTCTTCGACAAGAAGAGCGGGGAAGTCGTCCTGAAGATAGGGGACAGGGGAGAACCGGACGAGAAGCTGAACCGCCCGACCAACCTTGCGTTCGACGGGGAAGGCTATCTCTTCGTCACGGACATTGCCCGTTTTCAGGTGGTCAAGTTCGATCGCGACGGCCACTTCCGCATGGCGGTCGGAAAGCTCGGCGACAACCTCGGCCACTTCGCGCGGCCGAAGGGGATCGCCATCGACAAGGAGGGGCGTCTCTACGCCGCCGACGCGGCCTTCAACAATGTCCAGGTCTTCAACAAGGACGGGCGCCTGCTGATGTTTTTCAGCGGCGGCGGCGAGAAGCCGGGCGACCTTCTCCTTCCGGCCAAGGTCACGCTCGACTACGACAATCTGAAGTACTTCGAGAGATTCGTCGCTCCCGGCTTCGAGGTCCGCTATCTGATCGTGGTCTCCTCCCAGTTCGGCCCACGTCGGGTGAACGTCTTCGCCTACGGGCAGGCGAAAGGGATGAAGTACCCGACCGACGCCGAGCTTCTCAAGCAGATCGAGGAGAGGAAGAAGAAGGAGCTGGAGAAGCTTCCGCCGCCTCCAGCCGCGAGACCTGAAGACAAGAAGCCCGACGGGCAGGCCCCTCCGCCGCCGTCCGGCTCCTGAGGGGCTGAGAAACCGGGGCGGGCGGGGAGATGAGCGGGCGCGGCCGGGCGGCCGCCCTTTGTGCCGCGGCGTCCCTGCTCCTCGCGTGTACAGGGCCCCGGGGCCACCGAATCCTGACCTTCTTCTTCGACGGAGTGCCACCCCTTCACGTGCCGGGAACGGCTACGGGCGGCGGCAGGCCCGAGGAAAGGGCGGGGCTCTCGCCAGCGGTGCACTTCAGCGAGCACGGACCCTACGCGGCGAAGCTCTGCGACGGCTGCCATGAAGCAGGCCGGGGCAACGCGCTCGTGGCGCCAGTCGACCAGCTCTGCGGACGCTGCCACCTCCTCGGCCTCGGGAAGAAATTCATCCATGGCCCGCTCAATGCGGGGGGATGCCTCGTCTGCCACGACCCCCACCGGTCGAGCCATGAATACCTCCTCGTCGCTGATTCGAGGACGTTCTGCCTCAGATGCCACGAGCGCGGCTCGCTTCAACCCGTCGAAGGGCACGAATCCGCGGGTCCATCCTGCACCGCGTGCCACGAAGCACACATGTCCGACCGCCAGTACCTTCTGAAGTAGGCGCGAGGGGGACGTTCTGCGCTTTCGCCGGCTGTTTCCGCTCCTCGCCGCAATCGCACTTGCACCAGGCCCCCTTCGGGCCGACTGGGCGGTCCTGCTGCCGCACACTCTCGAGACCCACTCCTGGATCGATTTCTACACGCTCTATGAAAGCTACGACCAGACGACCTCCACCTATCACCTCAAGTGGAGCGACCTGTTCATCAAGGAGAAGCTTTCGCTCCAGACGATGGGGTACTTCTATCATCCGCGATTCATCCTGTACCGCGCCCTCGTGTCGGGGGCCCTGAAGCAGGAGCAGTACGAGCAGTCGTCATTTCCCCCGCTGGGCTGGCGGAACGGGAACGCCTTCGAATACGACGTGCGGGTCTACGTCCTGCCGGAGCATCCCTACAACCTCGAGCTCTTCGCGACGCGCTACGAGCCCCTCTTCCGGCAGGAGTTCGTGAATCCGGCCGACACGACTTCGACCAGCCTTGGAGCCGATTTCCGCTATCGCCGGAAGCCCTGGTTTGTCCATGCACGCGCCGAGGAAGACGGCTTCGACACGGCAGGTGTTTTGACCACGGTCCGCCTTCTCAACGTCGACGGTAAGTACTTCAAGGAATACACGGAGGGGCGGAGGCTTTCACTCGAGGCCAGTTACACACCGTCCCGGTTGACGGATTCCCTTGGCTTCGCGAGTGACACCGCAAGTGCTTCGTTCTCGAACACGCTGGAGTCCCGCCGGTTCCAGCTCCTCTCGAACGTGTCGCTGGACGATCTGAACCAGAACGGCCGGGGAGGAGCGACGCTTCAGGCCAAGAGCCGGATGTTCTCCTGGTACGAGCAGTTCACCGCGAACCTTCCCTACAACTTGCGGGCCGACGCCATCTGGCGCTATCAGGACAACGACAGCGAGTACGGCGCGACGCCGCAGTCGCGAACGATGACAATCTCCAATGTCCACAAGGGCGGGGAGTTCGACTTGAGGCACCAGCTTTACGAGAGCCTTCAGACGACGTACGCGCTCCGCTGGGACTCGAGCAGCTCGAGCAGCGGCGAGACGACGTCCCTGTCCAACTCCCTCAATTTCAGCTACACGAAGCGGATCGACGGCGTGAGGGGTCGGCTCATGCTGGGCCTGAACCTCAGCGGCGGCGACACTCAGAACACGGGCCAGCTTCAGGTCGTCGACGAGCCCCATCCGGGCGTGCCGGTCCCGGGGGCCTTTCTTCTGCAACAGCCGGGGGCCGATCCGGCGAGCGTCGTCGTCTTCGCCCGTTCGCCGCAGCCGCCCTTCGACCTGGTACAGCTCACGGAGGGTGCGAATTACACCGTGACCACGGTGGGAAACTCGCTCCAGATCACCATCCTGTCGCTGCCGGCTGAGTTCCCCGTACCCGGGAAGTACGACTTCCGAGTCTCTTACGCTCTTCTTTCCGGCGACTTCAAGGCCCGGATCCGAGCGTTCGGACAGAACGGCAGTTTCGCACTCTTTGACGACCTGTTGACGCCCTACTACACCTACGCCGCCGTGAAATCAGAGGTCCTCTCGGGCACGTACCCGGGAGGAGGGATTGACTCCCAGGTCTTCACCGCCGGTCTCTCGTTCCTCAAGGGGCCGTGGCGTGCGCGGGTCGAGTACGGAGACGTTCGCTGGGCGACGAGCCCCTGGCATGGCTGGAAGGGGGAGGTCCAATTCACAGGACCGGTCGGGCGGTCGACGAACTTGAACGGGCTGGCGACCTACCAGGTCCAGAACTTCGAAGGGACAGAGGGGACGGGAGGACTCGCGGCATACAAGCAGACGGGCCTCTCGGCTTCGGGGAACGTCCAGCAGTTTCTCGTAGCTCGCACGCTTTCGCTCTCGGGAGGTGCTTCCTATTCACGAATCACGGGATTGAGTGACAGCCGCTCCTATTCGCTCAATGCCACTCTTTCCTGGAAGATCGGTAAGCTGGATCTCTCGGGTGGGGCGACCTACTCCAACGCCGAGACGCAGAACGTTTCCTTCTACACCACGAGGACCGTTCGCCAGTACTACTATCTGCGTCTGCGACGGCTGCTCTTCTGAAGCGCGATAGGAACACGCTCAAGATGACTGAAACCGGGGCGAACGGGATGAAGGGCCGACGGGTCGGACCCCTCCTTCTTTTTCTACCGTTTCTGGCGGCCTGCTCGACGACGTGGAGGCTTCAGACGGTCCAGGCACCTTACGCGCTGCAATGGCCCTTCCAGCCAAGCTCGGCGAAGCTGACTTACCTTCGGTCCTTGACCGGTCTCGCCGCCACACCCAGTGCGGGGGCCGTCCTGGCGGCGGTCGTCGTCGGTGGGGAGAGGACCGACGCCAACGCCTTCATCCTCCCCGTGGCGGTGGCTACGGCACGAGACGGACGGATCGCGGTGGCCGACATGGGTCGAAGCTGCGTTCATCTCTTCCTGCCGAGCACAGCGCGCTATATACGGCTCACGGGCCCGAAAGACGAGCCTATTCGAACCCCCGTGGCGGTCGTATTCGACGACGGGATGCGCCTGTTCGTCTCGGACTCTAGCGGAAGCGTTTATGCGTTCGGTCCGGACGGTATTCCCCTCTTCACGGTGAAATCCGCGGGAGGGGACCCCCTGCAGCGACCCACCGGACTCGCCTGGAACGCTCAAAGGAAGGTTCTCTACGTGGTGGACACTCTGGCGCACACAATCTACGCGCTCGACACGAAAGGGGACGTCGTCCAGACGATCGGAGGTCGAGGATCCGAAGAGGGACGCTTCAACTTTCCGACCCACATCGTCTGGACGCGGAAAGGTGAGCTGGTCGTGGCCGACTCCTTGAATTTCCGAATCCAGATTCTCGACGATCGAGGGAAGGCCCTTGGATCCTTCGGGCGGCACGGGGACGGCTCAGGGGACCTCGCGATGCCGAAGGGTTTGGCCGTGGACAAGGACGGCGTCATTTACGTGGCGGACAGCCTGTTCGACGTGGTTCAACTCTTCGACCGGCAGGGAACCTTTCTCCTGACGTTGGGGCGGCGCGGGACGGACTTCGGGGAGTTCTGGATGCCGGCCGGCGTGTTCATCGACGAAAGCGACCAACTGTATGTCTGCGATACGTACAACCACCGGATCCAGGTGTTCCGGATCTCGGAGCGGTATGCCGACGCGTTGCGCTGAGGGATGGGGCCGTGTGCTGCGGTTGAGCTCCCTGGCCCTCGCGTGTGCACTTGGTGCGGCTGCCCCGGCGTGGGGACAGAGCGCCTCCAACATCAGCGGCACCAAGCACGACATGTCCCGGTACGGGCCGGGCAATCTCCGAGCGCAGTCCGAGACGCGGATCTGCATCTTTTGCCACACACCACACAACGCGACAGCACTTTCGCCCCTTTGGAACAAGGAGCTGGAGCCGGTGACGTACCAGGTCTACGCGAGCCCGACGCTCAAGGTCGCCCAGAAACTCGGGTCAACCCCGCAGCCATCGGGTCCGACGAAACTCTGTCTCAGCTGTCATGACGGGACGATTGCCCTGGGGGCGGTTCTGAACCCGGCCGGCGGGATCGCGATGAAAGGGTCAGGAACGCTTCCGTCCAAGAGCCTCTCGAACTTCGGCCTCGACCTGCGCGGACACCATCCGGTTTCGTTCCGGTACAGCGACTCGCTTCCGAACTCCGAGCTGGCGTCGTCGCCGCCTGCCGGCCTGACTTACGGCGCCGCGGATGAGGTGCACTGCGTCACGTGTCACGACCCGCACGACGACCGCTATGGACGGTTTCTCGCGAGAGACAACCGGTACTCCGGCCTCTGTATCATGTGTCATCTGATTCCAGGGTGGGGCACTTCGGCCCACGCCACGTCCACGGCATCGGTGGGAAACGTCCTCCCCCGGAAGCCAAACGACTGGCCGACCTATTCGCAACTGAACGAATGGGGGTGCGAGTCGTGCCACGTGCCCCACTTCGCGGCCACGGCCGAACAGCTTCTGATCTTCACCAACACTCCTCCCCGCTTCTCCTGTACGAGTGGTGGCTGCCACAGTTCGACACCGGGTCCGCCGCACGCGTCTGTTCCGACGGCTTCGGTGACGACCGGCGTTCGGGTCCGGACGGGGCCAGCGGACATCGCCGGGCAGGTGCAGAAACCGTCGGCACATCATGAGGAGGCGGGTGCCCGGTCATTTACGAGCGGGGAGACTGCGAGCGCGGCGCGAACCGGTATCAGGACGGTGGCCTGTGCCGACTGCCACAACCCTCACACGGTAAACAGGACCGAGGCCCAGGCGCCGAACGTTACGGGCCTTCTTCAGGGGGTCCGTGGGGTAGACCGGTACGGCGTCGGCATCCGTACGGCCAACTACGAATACGAGATCTGCTTCAAGTGCCACGGGGACTTCTCCGGCGACGTACCATTCGTTATGCGCTTCGTTTCGGGTGGCAACGCTCGCCTCGCCTTCGATACGAACAACCCATCGTTCCACCCGGTGGTCGGACCGGGGAGAAACATGAACGTTCCGAGCATCCCGTCGTCTCTGGCGCCGACGATGGTGGTTTCGCAGATCATCCGCTGCACCTCGTGCCACGCGGACGACCAGGGGGGCTCACGCGGGCCCCACGGCTCATCGTTCCCGCCGATCCTGAAGGAGCGCTACGAGACCGCCGACGGCACGGTCGAGAGCTACGACGTCTACGCGCTCTGCTACCGCTGCCACGAGCGGACGAGCATCCTCGGCGACCAGAGCTTCCAGAAGAAGACCGCTGGCCGTACGACTCTCTCCGGGGGCGGCCACAGCGGTCACCTCGCCGCCCGGGCGAGCTGCGCGGACTGCCACGACGCGCATGGAGTGAACGTCACGGCGGGAGGAGCGGGCCTCGTCTCGGGGGAGCACACGCGGTTGATCAACTTCGCCGTCCAGGCCGTCCAGCCGCCGCCGGGGACGCAGTACCCGGTTTTCCGCCAGACGGGAACCTACTCCGGCAGCTGCACGCTCGTCTGCCACGGGGTGACCCACAACGGCTGGTCGTACCCCTGAGGCTTACTTCTTCTTCGGCTGGGGTGCCGGCGGTTCGGGCGCCTTCGCGGCGCCCTTTCGGGCATAGGAGTACGGCTTGTGGCAGCCGGGGGAGCAGCTGCCGCCGTTCTCGCTCTTCGTGAACTTGATCGGCAGGCTCCAGGAGCCGAAGGTGACCTTGTCGGCCACGAGCTTCTCGTTGTCTGCGCCGTGGATCGCGTGGCAGAGACGGCAGCTCCGCCCCTTCAGCTTGTTGTTGACGTGCAGGTAGTGCAGGTTCCGGTCCTTGTCCCGAAATCCCGTCGCGAAGCTGGTGTCGGGGAAACGCAGCAGGTCCCGGTTGTGGCAGCCGAAGCAGAGCGCGTACTCCGTGTCGGTGTACGGGGCATAGGGCTCGGCCGGGAAGGACTTGACGAGGAGCTTCTTGTTCGGCCCCCCGTGCGGCTCGTGGCAGGGAGTGCACTGCCCCTTGGCGATGGGGCCGTGCAGCGTCGTCATGCTCTTTGCCAGGATGGTCTTGTGGCAGCCGACGCAGAGGTCCTTTTCGGGCTGAAGCAGCAGCTTTGCCTCGTCGGCTGCGTGGGGCGAGTGGCAGGAGGCGCATCCCTTCGGTGACGTGACCGGGGCGTGGACGACGGCTCCCTTCTGGACCTTGTCGCCGATGTCGCTGTGGCATCCGAAGCAGACGCCGCCGCCCGGCTCGGCGAGAAGCTTCGGGTTCGCGGCGCCGTGCGGGTTGTGGCACGACGTGCAGCCCCCCTCCACGGCGGCGTGGACGACCTTCTTCTTCATCCCCGCTTCGATGTCGCTGTGGCAGCCGTAACAGACCGCCTCGCCCTTTTTCAGGAGAAGGCCCTTCTCATCCGACTCGTGCGGCGTGTGGCAGACGGTGCACTCGCCGGCGGCGACAGGGCCGTGGGGAAGCTTGAACTCAACGTGGTCCGAGTGGCAGGCCCCGCAGAGGTCCTTGACGGGCGAGGTCAGGAGCTTCGGCTCCTTCGCGGAGTGCGGGTCGTGGCAGGTGGTGCATTCACCTTCCTTGACCGGAGGGTGGACGACCTTTCTCTTGCCGAAGGCGTCGTGACAGCTGGAGCAGAGGTCGGGGAGCTTCGCGGTCAGCTTGAAAGTCTTCTTTCCCTTCTGCGGGTGGGGCTTCGTGGCGGCCTCGTGGCAGCCGTCGCACGACTCGGCGGCGGCGTGGACGACCTTTCCCTTGACCAGCGCCTCGTGACACCCCGCGGCGGCGCAGGCCTGCTGAGCTGGCGCCTGCTGGGATGACGCTGTCTGGGCCGAGAGGAGGAAGCCGGCCAGGAACGGAGCGAGCGGCAGGAGGGTCGGCTTCATCTTCGTCGGGAGTTCGGGGATGATAAGGGGGGCCGCCTGCCGTGGCCCATGATCAATCCGCATCCCCTCAAGGAGATACCCCTCATGCGTGGACGCCCCCTGCCCCTCGTTTCCTGCCTCGCAGCCGCCCTGATTGCCGCCGGCTGTGACTCCGAGCCGAAGCTCAAGGTCGAGACGGCGAAAGCCCCGACGGCCGCCGCCCAGCCCGCACCGGGCGCCCCCGGGACGGCCGCAGCGCCCGAAGCCGCCGCGCCGGATGCCGAAGAGCCGCTCGTGGATCAGCCGGAAAGCGATGCCCGCACCGCTCGAGTCGACGCGCCAGCCGCCCTCGAACGGGATCGTGCCGTCGTACACCTCGCGATAGCGCTCCTGCGCCTCGTAGCGGTCGGGGAACGCCGGATCCGAGCTCGAGGT